>JANJSW010000229.1 GCA_024711415.1 Thermomonas sp.
CGTGTCACTTCTCGGCAGACCGACTGTCGCCGGCGTCGGCCCCCTGGTTGTTGTCGTGGAATCGATTGAAGTCGTCGAGCCCCTCCTGCTGCTGCACACGAAGGATGGCCAAGTCCGCGAGGTCACGCGACCTGTCCAACGCCAGCAGCGGGTGCCGACCGGTAGCCCTGTAGTAGTCCGCAAGCTGGTTGATCTTGCAGCGATCCGCCAGCCGGTTGGCCGTGCCGCTACCCTCGAACGTGATGGTCGCCGCGGTCGCTATCAGCGGGGAAGTCCCATGGGCCGGGTAACGCCGCTGGGACACCGCCTCCGTGGCGGCCGCGGTGAACGCCTCGAGGTAGCGCGGGTCGTTCTCTGCACGGGAACGTTCACTGCTCCAGGCCCTCAGCAGACGGAAATTGCCGGTGGATCCGTCGGCGTTGACCGTGTATCCGATCGCCACGCAAACATCGTCCTTCGAGGTGGCGTAGGCGGCCGGATAACCGGCAGCAGGCAAACGCGCCGACATCGACAGCCCGACCGTATCCAACTTTCCTTCGTCGACGACGCGCACCTGGGGCTGCTCGGCCACAGCCGCCCCTGCCACCACCAACACCATTGCTACGAGCAAACGTTTCATGGAAAGCTCCTCGAGTCGAGACAGGCAGGGGGATAAACCCAGCAATTCACGCTGGAGCCTTACCCTACACCCGTGCCCTCCTGAAGGGAAACTCCCGGCTACAGCTCTCCCAGCCCGGTGGCATGTCCGTCCGGGCCGATCTCCAGCAGGCGCAGGGTGTTGGTGGCGCCCTTGGTTTCCATGTGTTCGCCGCTGGTGAAGATCACCCGATCGCCGGGGGTGAGCAGGCCCGCTTCCACCAGCAGGCGGATGCTGCCGCGGGCGGCTTCGCGCGGGGTCTGGCCGCGGCTGTCGTAGTCCATCGGGAACACGTCGCGCATCAGCGCCATCCGCCGGCGTGCATTGGCGTGGTGCGAGAACGCGTAGATCGGCACCGAGGAGCGGAACCGCGACAGGTAGCGCGCGGTGCCGCCGGATTCGGTCATCGCCACCACCGCGCGCACGCCGATGTGCTCGGACAGGAACATGGTGGCCATGGCGATGGCCTGGTCGGCGCGCTCCAGCCCGCGCCGCGCCTTTTCGAAATCGGTATCGACCGCGAACTGGCGCTCGGCGCCGAGGCAGATCCGCGCCATCGTCTCCACCGCGCGCACCGGCCAGCTGCCAGCGGCGGACTCCTGCGAAAGCATCACCGCGTCGGTGCCGTCGATCACCGCGTTGGCGACGTCCAGCACCTCGGCGCGGGTGGGCATCGGGCTGTCGACCATCGACTGCAGCATCTGCGTGGCGGTGATCACCACCTTCTCGCGCGCCACCGCCTCGCGGATGATCTTCTTCTGCAGGCCGGGCAGTTCGGCGTCGCCGATCTCCACCCCGAGGTCGCCGCGCGCCACCATCACCACATCGCTGGCATCGACGATCTCGGCAAGGTTCTCGATCGCCTCGGTGCGCTCGATCTTGGCCACCAGCGCGGCATCGCTGCCGTGCGCGCGTGCCACCCTGCGCGCCTCGTGCATGTCGTCGGCGCTGCGGCAGAACGAGACAGCGATGAAGTCGACCTGCATGCCGGCGGCGATGGCGATCAGCTCGCGGTCGCGCTCGGTGATGGCGCCCAGCGACAACCCACCGCCCTGCTTGTTCAGGCCCTTGCGGTTGGACAGCACGCAGTCGTTGAGCACCGTGGTGACGATGCGCTCGCCCTCCACCGCGGCCACCTGCAGCTGCACGATGCCGTCGTCCAGCAGCAGCACGTCACCGGGTGCCACGTCGCCGGGCAACTCCAGGTAGCTGACGCCGACCTGGCCGGCATCGCCGGGCGGCGCGTCCAGGCTGGCCACCAGATCGAAGCGCTGGCCGGCCTTCAACGACACCTTGCCTTCGGCGAAAGTCTCGACGCGGATCTTCGGCCCCGGCAGGTCGGCAAGGATGCCGACTTCGCGGCCGATCCGCGCCGCCATCGCGCGCACCGCCTCGCCGCGCGCCACCTGCGCCGACGGGTCGCCATGCGAGAAGTTCAGCCGGACCACATCCACGCCGGCACGCAGGATCGCTTCCAGCACGCCGGGCGGATCGGTGGCGGGGCCGAGAGTGGCGACGATGCGGGTGTGGCGGCGTTGTTCCTGCGCGGCTGCGGCGGTCATGAAGTCGATGACATCGCTGTCAATGGATGACGTTCAACGCTACCACAGCGCGATGCCCGGCAATGGTCCACCGGACGCTGCAAACGATGCCAGCGGCGGGCGCGCCGGCCGGTTAGGCCAGCAGCGCGCGCAGCGCATCCGGCGTGTGCACGAGCGCGTCCGCCTGTGCCAGCTCCTCTGCGTCGCCGAAGCCCCACAGCACGCCGATCCCGCGCATGCCATGGTGGCGTGCCCCCTCGATGTCCAGGTGGCGATCGCCGATCATCGCGCACGCGGCGGGCGCGACGCCGAAGCGCCGGAGCGCCTCGCCGATCAGTTCCGGCTTGTGGCTCAGGCGTCCATCCGCGGTTGCGCCGATCACATCCTCGAAACGATGGCCGAACGGCAGCGTCGCCAGCACGCGCCGCGCATGCGGCTCGTTCTTGGCGGTGACGACGGCCAGCCGGCGACCGGCGGCGTGCAATGCCTCGATGGCATCGGCGATCCCGGCATAGACGGTGCACTCGGTGATGCCCGGCCCGTCGTAGCGCTCGCGGTACAGCGCCACCGCGCGCTCCACGTCGGCGGGATCGTCGAACAACTGGCCGAAGCTCGTCCGCAGGGCCGGCCCGATCCACCCGCGCAACTGCGCATCGGGCAGACCGGGATGCCCCAGCGCGGCCAGCGCATGCGCCACGCAGCGGGTGATGCCAAGCGAGGAATCGACCAGCGTGCCGTCGAGGTCGAAGAACAGCATCAGCCGGCGCGCGCCTCCAGCGCCGCCACCGCCGGCAGGGTCTTGCCTTCGAGGAACTCGAGGAAGGCACCGCCGCCGGTGGAGATGTAGGACACCTCGGACGCGATGCCGAACTTGTCCACCGCCGCCAGGGTGTCGCCGCCGCCGGCGATGGAAAATGCCTTAGACGCTGCGATCGCGCGCGCCACCGCCTCGGTGCCGGCCGCGAACGCGTCGAACTCGAACACGCCGACCGGGCCGTTCCAGACCACGGTGCCGGCCTTGGCGATGATCTCGGCGTAGCGCGCGGCGGTGGCCGGGCCGATGTCGAGGATCATGTCGTCCGCGCCCACCGCGTCCACCGGCTTGACCGTGGCCGGCGCGTCGGCAGCGAAGGCCGGTGCTACCACCACGTCCACCGGCAGCGGGATGTCGGCGCCGCGCGCCTTCGCGTCGGCCATGATCTTCCTGGCGGTATCGAGCAGGTCCATTTCCACCAGCGACTTGCCGACGCCGTGGCCCAGCGCGGCGATGAAGGTGTTGGCGATGCCGCCACCGACGATCAGCTGGTCGACCTTGCCGACCAGGCTGCCCAGCAGTTCGAGTTTGGTGGACACCTTGCTGCCGGCAACGATGGCCAGCAGCGGCCGGGCCGGATTGGCCAGCGCCTTGTCCAGCGCGTCGAGCTCGGCCATCAGCAGCGGGCCACCGCAGGCTACCGGGGCGAAACGGATCGCGCCGTGGGTGGAGGCCTGCGCGCGATGCGCGGTACCGAACGCGTCCATCACGAACACGTCGCAGAGCGCGGCGTACTGCTTCGACAGTGCTTCGTCGTCGGCCTTCTCGCCGATGTTCATGCGGCAGTTTTCCAGCAGCACCAGCTGGCCGGGCGCCACGTCCACGCCATCCACCCAGTCCTTGACCAGCGGCACTT
>JANJSW010000250.1 GCA_024711415.1 Thermomonas sp.
GCGACCTTGCGCTGGAACTGCCGCCGGTACCGCTGGAAGCGGTGATGTCGAACGCCCAGTGGGAGGTGGTGTACGCGCGCATCGCCGAGCTGGTGGAGCGGCACGCGACCACGCTGGTGTTCGTCAATACCCGCCGGATGGCGGAGCGCGCGGCCCGCCACCTCGGCGAGTTGCTGGGCAAGGAGCACGTGGCCGCGCACCACGGGTCGCTGGCCAAGGAGTTGCGGCTGGATGCCGAGCAGCGGCTCAAGCGCGGGGAATTGAAGGTGCTGGTGGCGACCGCCTCGCTGGAGCTGGGCATCGACATCGGCGATGTCGACCTGGTCTGCCAGATCGGCTCGCCGCGCAGCATCGCCGCCTTCCTGCAGCGGGTTGGGCGCGCCGGCCACCAGGTCGGCGGCGTGCCCAAGGGGCGCCTGTTCGCCTCGACCCGCGACGAGCTGATGGAATGCGCGGCGCTGCTGGACGCAGTGCGCCGCGGTGAGCTGGACGCGCTGATCATGCCGCCGGCGCCGCGCGATGTGCTGGCGCAGCAGATCGTGGCCGAGGTGGCCGCGCGCGAATGGGACGAGGACGCACTGTTCGCGCTGGTGCGGCGGGCATGGCCGTATGCGTCGCTGCCGCGGGAGGAGTTCGATGGCCTGCTGAAGATGCTGGCGGAGGGCTTCTCCACCCGCTACGGCCAGCGCGCCAGCTATCTGCATCGCGACGCCGTGCACCGCAAGCTGCGCGGGCGCAAGGGCGCGCGCCTGATCGCGACGCAGTCCGGCGGCACCATCCCCGACGTCGGCGACTACGCGGTGGTGCTGGAGCCGCAGGCCATCACCATCGGCACCGTCAACGAAGACTTCGCCATCGAGAGCATCGCCGGCGACGTGTTCCAGCTCGGCAACGCCAGCTACCGGATCCTGCGCGTGGAAAGCGGCCGAGTGCGGGTGGAAGACGCGCAGGGCCAGCCGCCCAGCATCCCGTTCTGGCTGGGCGAGGCGCCTGGACGCAGCATCGAGCTTTCCGCGAGCGTGTCGCGTTTCCGCGCGCTGCTGCAGGAAAAACTGGAGCGCGAAGGCGAAGCCGTGGCGCTGCGCTGGCTGCGCGACGAACTGGCGCTGGGCGAATCCGCCGCCGCGCAGATCGTCGCCTACGCCGCGGCGCAGCTGGCCGGTTTCGGCATGCTGCCGACACAGCAGCACATCGCGCTGGAGCGCTTCTTCGACGAGTCCGGCGGCACCCAGCTGGTGATCCATTCGCCCTACGGCAGCCGGATCAACAAGGCCTGGGGGCTGGCGCTGCGCAAGCGCTTCTGCCGCAAGTTCAACTTCGAATTGCAGGCGGCGGCCACCGAGGACGCGATCATCCTGTCGCTGTCCACCAGCCACAGCTTCCCGCTGGTCGAAGTGATCGGCTACCTGCATTCGGCCAGCGCCAAGGACGTGCTGGTGCAAGCGCTGCTGGACGCGCCGCTGTTCCCGGCGCGTTTCCGCTGGAATGCCACCACCGCGCTGGCGCTGCCGCGCTTCAGCGGCGGCAAGAAGGTCCCGCCGCAGCTGCAGCGGATGAAGTCGGAAGACCTGATGGCGACCGTGTTCCCCGACCAGGTGGCGTGCCTGGAAAACATCGTTGGCGAGCGCGAAGTGCCCGACCACCCGCTGGTGGCGCAGACCCTGCAGGACTGCCTGTTCGAGGCGATGGACGTGGACGGCTGGCTGGCGCTGCTGCGCGGGTTGGAGTCGGGCGACGTGCAGGTGACCGCGCGCGACCTCACCGGCCCCTCGCCGTTCACCGCCGAAGTGCTGAGCGCGCGGCCGTATGCCTTCCTCGATGATGCACCGCTGGAGGAGCGACGCACCCAGGCGGTGGTCGCGCGCGGCCGTGGCGGGGCCAGCCAGCAGGCTGGCGACCTCGGCCGGCTCGACCCGGGGGCGATCGACGCGGTGGCCGAGGACGCATGGCCGCTGGCCGGCAGCGCCGATGAGATGCATGACGCGCTGATGGCGCTGGGCGCGGTGGCGGTAGACGAGGCCGAGGCATCGGGCTGGCTGCCGTTGCTGCAGCGGCTGGCGGGAGAAGCGCGCGCCACCTTGCTGGATGCCGGCGGGGCAGGGCTGTGGACCGCCACCGAGCGGCTGCCGCAGTTGCGCGCGCTGCATCCTGGCGCGGCCGACGTGCCGGATGTCGCGGTCCCCGCCAGCCATGCCGCGGACTGGTCGCGCGAGGATGCCCTGCGCGAACTGGTGCGCAGCCGCCTGTCCGCATCCGGGGTCACCACCGCGCAGGCACTCGCCACCGTCCTGGCGGCACCCGCGGATGAGGTCGATTTCGCGCTGATGGCGCTGGAGCAGGAGGGCTACGCCATGCGCGGACGCTTCCGTCCCGGTGCCGCCTGCGATGAATGGTGCGAGCGCCTGCTGCTGGCGCGCATCCACCGCAACACGGTGGCGCGGCTGCGGCGCGAGATCGAGCCGGTGGACGTGCGCGACTACGTGCGCTTCCTCTGCGACTGGCAGCGGCTGTCGCCTGCCACCCGCGTGCAGGGGCCGGACGCGCTGGCCGGCGTGCTGGCGCAGCTGGAGGGCTTCGAGGCCGCCGCCGGTGCGTGGGAGAGCGAGTTGCTGCCTTCCAGGATCAAGGACTATTCCATCGCCTGGCTGGACGACCTGTGCGGCGCCGGGCGCATCGCCTGGGCGCGCCTGCGCACGGGCGGCGAGGGTGGGGCGACGCTGGTGCGCGCCGCGCCCATCGTGCTGCTGCCGCGCCGGGAGCTGGGCCGGTGGGCCGGGTTGGCGGCCGGCCAGCAGCCTGGCGAGGATGCGACGCTGTCGTCGCGCGCGCAGAAGGTGGAGGACTGCATGCGCCAGCGCGGCGCGCTGTTCTTCGACGAACTGCTGGACGCCGCGCGGCTGCTGGAAACCGAACTGGAGGACGCGCTGGCCGAACTGGTCGCGCGCGGCCGCGCCAGCTGCGACAGCTTTTCCGGCCTGCGTGCGCTGCTGCTGCCGGCGGCGAAGAAGCCGTCAAGCTACGCACGCAACGGTCGCCGCGCTTCGTTGACCGGAATCGCGGATGCGGGGCGGTGGAGCCTGATGTGGCGGCCGGAGGCGGAGGTTGCGCACGATTCCGCCAATGTCGAGCATGTCGCCCGCGTGCTGCTGCGCCGCTACGGCGTGGTCTGCTGGCGGCTGCTGGAGCGCGAGGCGGCGTGGCTGCCGCCGTGGCGCGAGCTGTTGCGCGAATACCAGCGTCTGGAAGCGCGCGGCGAAATCCGCGGCGGGCGCTTCCTGTCCGGCGTGGTCGGCCAGCAGTTCGCCCTGCCGGAGGCGGTGGCCGCGCTGCGTGCGATCCGCAAGCGCCCGCATGACGGGGCGATGATCGCGGTCTCGGCCAGCGACCCGCTGAACCTCGCCGGCACCCTGTTGGCCGGGGACAAGGTGCCGCGCCAGCCGGGCGCGCGCCTGTTGCTGCGCGACGGCGTGCCGGTGGCGTCGCTGGTGGGCGGCGAGTTCCGCGCCCTGCCCGGGTTGGCGCCTGCCGACGCACACGCGGCCAAGGTGGCGCTGCTGCGCGAACCGGGCGCGCAGGGCAGGGCGTCGCAGGCGCCGGGATCGCGGCCGATGGCGGATCCGTTGGGGTTGCACGGGTGATGGTGGCGCGGTGACGTCGCGATGAGCTGTGCGGGTGCTTCGGACGCGACGGGATAGACGCGGCACATCCATGTGCCGCGCCCTTCGGGCAGCCTGCGGCTGTCCAGATTCGCTCCCGACGAATCTGTCGAACCCTACGGGTTCTCATCCCTCCGGTCGCATGATTGAAAAATCCCGAGGGGGCGGGGTGGGGG
>JANJSW010000259.1 GCA_024711415.1 Thermomonas sp.
TCTGTTCCATCCGGCGGATCTTCTTCTGCAGCTGCAGGATGCCGTACACCAGCGCCTCGGCGGTCGGCGGGCAGCCCGGCACGTACACGTCGACCGGGACCACGCGGTCGCAGCCACGCACCACCGAATAGGAGTAATGGTAGTAACCGCCGCCGTTGGCGCAGCTGCCCATCGAGATCACCCACTTGGGGTCGGGCATCTGGTCATAGACCTTGCGCAGCGCCGGGGCCATCTTGTTGACCAGGGTACCGGCCACGATCATCACGTCGGATTGGCGCGGCGACGGGCGGAACACCACGCCGTAGCGGTCCATGTCCAGGCGCGCCGCACCCGCCTGCATCATCTCCACCGCGCAGCAGGCCAGGCCGAAGGTCATCGGCCACATCGAACCGGTGCGCGCCCAGTTCCACAGCGCGTCGAGGCTGGTGGTGACGTAGCCGTTCTGCAGCAGCGGGTTGTCGCCCTCGGGCCGCAGGATGTCATCCAGCCGCCCTTCCGGCAGCGGGTTGCTGGCGGCTTCCAGAACTGATTGGACGATATTGCTCATTCCCACTCCAGCGCGCCGCGCTTCCACACGTACACGAAGCCGATCACCAGCAGCGTGAGGAACACGCCCATCTCGATCAGGCCGAACACCCCCAGCTCGCGGAACACCACGGCCCAGGGGAAGACGAAGGCGATTTCCAGGTCGAACACGATGAACAGGATCGCGACCAGGTAGTAGCGCACGTCGAACGGCATGCGCGCGTTCTCGAAGGCGCCGAAGCCGCACTCGTAGGGCGAGAGTTTTTCGCCGGAGGGCCGCTTGGGACCGAGGACGTTGCCGACGATGATCAGGGCGATGCCGATCCCGGTGGCGACGATCAAAAACAGCAGGGTGGGCAGGTATTCGGCCAGCACGCTTGCCTCTTCTAGTTGTTCGTGGGCTTGCCGGCCATGATGGCCGCTCGCTAACAGCCGCGCATTCTAACCGCCGGGATACCGCCGCGGCCATACCTTCACGACCAAATGCACGCGAAGTGCGCACGATTTTGCACTCGGGCGCACCCGCAAGCGCACAGCCAAGAATCGTTCGCATCCGCGGCCGGCAAAATACCCGGATCGATTTCCCAGGCCTCGCGCAGCCGCGTCCGCCACCCGCCCCGGGCATCTTGCGGATTGGAGCCCGTACTCGTGACATGGCGCGTACAATGCGTGCCCCCTTTACCTTCGGCGATTCCGCCCCAAGGCAACATGAGCGCCGACAACGCGACCCTGCTGTTCACCGACCTCGGCCTGCCCGAGACCCTGCTGGCCGCCCTGCGCGACGTCGGCTACGAGTCACCCTCGCCGATCCAGGCCGCGACCATCCCGCCGCTGCTGGAAGGCCGCGACGTGCTGGGCCAGGCCCAGACCGGCACCGGCAAGACCGCCGCGTTCGCCCTGCCCGCGCTGTCGCGGCTCGACGCCCCAGCCGGCAAGCCGCAGGTGCTGGTACTGGCCCCGACCCGCGAGCTGGCGATCCAGGTGGCGGAGGCGTTCCAGACCTATGCCAAGCACATCCCCGGCTTCCAGATCCTGCCGATCTACGGCGGCCAGGGCTACGGCCCGCAGCTGCACGCGCTCAAGCGCGGCGTGCACGTGGTGGTCGGCACCCCCGGCCGCGTCATCGACCACCTGGAGCGCGGCACGCTGGACCTGTCCTCGCTGCGCATGCTGGTGCTGGACGAGGCCGACGAAATGCTGCGGATGGGCTTCATCGACGACGTCGAAGCCATCCTCAAGAAGACGCCCGAGACCCGCCAGGTGGCGCTGTTCTCCGCCACCATGCCGGCGCCGATCAAGCGGATCGCCCAGACCTACCTGAAAGACCCGGTGGAAATCGCCATCAAGGCGCAGACCACCACCGCCGCCAGCATCCGCCAGCGCTACTGGATGGTCAGCGGCGTCAACAAACTGGACGCGCTGACCCGGATCATGGAGGCCGAGCCGTTCGACGCCATGATCATCTTCGCGCGTACCAAGCTGGGTACCGACGAACTGGCCGAAAAGCTGGCGGCGCGCGGTTTCAGCGCCGCGGCGATCAATGGCGACGTGGAACAGAAAACCCGCGAGCGCACCATCCAGCGCCTGAAGGAAGGCCAGATCGACGTGCTGGTGGCCACCGACGTGGCCGCGCGCGGGCTGGACGTGGAGCGGATCAGCCACGTGCTCAATTACGACATCCCCTACGACACCGAGAGCTACGTCCACCGCATCGGCCGCACCGGCCGCGCCGGCCGCAGCGGCGAGGCGATCCTGTTCGTTGCCCCGCGCGAGCGCGGCATGCTGGGCGCGATCGAGCGCGCCACCCGGCAGAAGATCGAGCAGATGAACCTGCCCAGCGTGGACGCGGTGAACGAGCGCCGCGTGGCGAAATTCCTCGACAAGATCGACACTGCCCTGGGCAGCGACGACCTGTCGGTGTTCCGCGGCCTGGTGGAGCGCTACGAGCAGGAAAAGAACGTGCCGGCGGTGGAGATCGCCGCGGCGCTGGCCAAGCTGGTGCAGGGCAAGACGCCGTTGCTGCTGCCCAAACCGGCCGTGCCGGAAAAACCCTTCATCGCAGGCGAAGGCCGCCCGCAGCGGAGCGAGCGCCCCGCGCGCGAGCCGCGTGAACGCACCCCGCGCGAGCCGCTGCCGGCCGACGTGGGCATGCGCACGTACCGCATCGAGGTGGGCTACCAGCACGGCGCGCAGCCGGGGCATATCGTCGGCGCGATCGCCAACGAGGCGGACCTGGAATCGCGCTACATCGGCCGCATCGACATCCGCGATGATTACACCCTGGTCGACCTGCCCGAGGGGATGCCGCCGGAGCTGCTGGAACACCTGCAACAGGTGCGGGTGGCAAGCAAGCCGCTGCGGATGAAGCCGGCCAGCGACGCCGATATCGATGCACCGAAGCGCAAGCGCAGCTTCGGTCCGCCGCGCGACGGCGACCGCCCCGGTGGTCCGCGCAAACCCGGCGGGTTCAAGCCTGGCGGATTCAAGCCCGGCGGCCACAAGCCTGGCGGATTCAAGCCGCGCGGGCCGCGCTGATCGCCCACTTGCAGCCCTGATCGTCCGCGGATGACGCCTGCATCCCACCACGATGCCGTCGTCATCGGTGCCGGCGCCGCCGGCCTGATGTGCGCGCTGGCGGCAGGCCGGCGCGGGCTGCGCGTGCTCGTCGTCGACCACGCCAACAAGGTCGGCAAGAAGATCCTGATGTCCGGCGGCGGGCGCTGCAATTTCACCAATACCGGCACCACGCCCGCCAACTACCTGTCGGCCAACCCGCACTTCTGCAAGTCGGCGCTGGCTCGCTACACGCCCTGGCACTTCATCGAGCTGGTGGAGCGGCACCGCATCGCCTACCACGAGAAAGAGCTGGGCCAGCTGTTTTGCGACGAGTCCTCCAAGCAGATCGTGGCGATGCTGCTGGCCGAATGCGCCGACGCGGGGGTGGAGATCCGCACCCATTGCGCCATCGAGCGGGTGGAACACACCGACGCCGGCCGCTTCCGCCTGGATACCGCGCAGGGGCGCTTCGAGGCCGCCTCGCTGGTGGTGGCCAGCGGTGGCCTGTCGATCCCAAGCATGGGCGCCAGCGGCTTCGGATATCAGTTGGCACAGCAGTTCGGCCACGCGGTGCTGCCGACGCGTGCCGGACTCGTGCCCCTGACCCTGAGCGGCAAGCATGCAGAGCGGCTGCACGACCTGGCCGGCGTGGCGCTGCCGGTGGAAGCCCGCTGCAATGGCGCCAGCTTCCGCAACTTCATGCTGGTCACCCACCGCGGCATCAGCGGCCCTGCAATCCTGCAGATCTCCAACTACTGGCAGCCCGGCGACGATCTGCGCCTGGACCTGCTGCCCGGCACCGACATCGATGCGCTGTTGCGCGACTGGCAGCGGCAACGCCGCGATTCGGAACTGAAGACGCTGCTGGCCGAGGTGCTGCCAAAGCGCTTCGCCCAGCGGCTGTGCGAGCACTGGGTCGGCAGCAAGCCGCTGCGCCAGTACACCCCGCGCGAACTGGACGGCATCGCCGCGCTCCTGCGCGACTGGCCGCTGGTAGCCAGCGGTAGCGAAGGCTATCGGACTGCCGAGGTGACCTTGGGCGGCGTGGACACCGACGGGATTTCCTCCACCACGATGATGTCGAAGGCCTTGGCGGGGCTGTACTTCGTCGGCGAGGTGGTGGATGTCACCGGCTGGCTGGGCGGCTACAACTTCCAGTGGGCCTGGGCCTCCGGCCACGCGGCCGGACAGGCGCTGGGCGGGCCCTGAGGCGGACGCGGCTCCGCCTGAGTCAGATGAAGGGCACCAGCGGCAGCCCCAGCCAGGGATGCACCAGCCACCACAGGCCCACCACCGCGGCCAACCACAGCAGCAGTTTGACCAGCGCGCCGGCGACCTTCAGCGCCAGCCACACGCCCAGCACCACCAGCACGATCGCGATCCAGTTCATGCGGCTTCTCCCGCCGCCGACATCGGCCGCAGCTGCGGATCCAGCGCCACCCGCTCGTCGAACACGAAACAGCCGCCCGCATAGCCCATGCCGCCCACCTGCTCGAAATACCCAAGGATGCCGTCATCCAACTGCAGCACGTTGTCCATGCCGTCGGCGCGCAGCCACAGCGCGGCCTTCTCGCAGCGGATCCCGCCGGTGCAGAAGCTGACCACCGCCGCATCGCGCAACGCCTCGCGATGCGGAGCCAGCGCCGCCGGCAGGTCGGTGAACCGGTCGATGGGCAGGGTCAACGCGCTTTCGAAGGTGCCGTATGCGACCTCCTGTTGGTTGCGCGTGTCCAACAGGACGAGCCGGCGCCCGGCATCATCGCGGCCGCCCTGCGCGATCCAGCGCGCCAGCGTGGCCGGGGCCACCGTCGGCGCGCGCTCGCCAACTTGCAGCGGCGAGGCCGCCTCGCGCCGGAACGTGATGATTTCGGCCTTGCGCTTCACCTTCAGCCGCGCAAACGGTACCGCCTCGCTCCAGCTTTCCTTGGCATGCAGCGCGGCGAAACGCGCATCGCTACGCAGCCAAGCCAGGAAACCGCGCAACGGCGCTTCGGCGCCGGCCAGGAACAGGTTCAGGCCTTCCGGCGTCACCAGCATGGTGCCCCGCAGCCCTGCTGCCTCGGCCTGCGCGCGCAGGCGCGCGGCGAGCGCATCGGCATCGTCGATGGCCACGAACAGATAGGCGGCGATGTTGAGGATCATGCGAA
>JANJSW010000247.1 GCA_024711415.1 Thermomonas sp.
GCGGCCAGCATCCCGATGCCGGCGACCACGAACACCAGCGCGAACAGCGCGCCGGCCATGTGGTCGATGAAGTCCTTCAACGCCGCCTTGTCGCCGCGCTCGCGCAATTCGTTGAGGACCGGCACGAAGGCCATCTGCATCGAGCCCTCGGCGAAAATCCGCCGCAGGTAGTTGGGAATCCGGTAGGCGATGACGAACGCATCCATCGCCACCGAAGTGCCGAACAGCCGCGACTGCAGGGCATCGCGCAGGAAGCCGGCGATCCGCGACAGCAGGGTCATCGCGCTGAACACCGCGCTGGAACGCAACAGCCCGCTCATGCCTTCGCCATCCCCGCCCGCCCCGAAAAAACCGACATATTGACCCAAGCCATTGAATCACCCATAATTTCCAGTCTTCCGTATTCTTTCGTCCGTGGGCAAGCCTGCCAGCGGGCGGTTTTCACAGCCCCACCCACAGACTTTCCAGGATCCTCACCCGTGGCCAACATCAAGTCCGCCAAGAAGCGCGCCAAGCAGACCGTCGTGCGCAATGCCCGCAACGTCGCCCAGCGCTCGCAGCTGCGCACCGCCGTCAAGAAGGTGATCAAGGCGCTCGACGCCAACGATGCCGCCGGCGCCACCGAAGCCTTCATCATCGCCCAGCCGCTGCTGGACCGCTTTGCCGCCCGCGGCCTGATCCACAAGAACAAGGCCGCCCGCCACAAGGCGCGCCTGACCGCGCGCATCAAGGCGCTGAAGGCCGCCTGAGCCCAGGCTGCAGCATTCGAAGAACCCCGCTCCGGCGGGGTTTTTCGTGCCATGAAAAAACCCGGCGGATGCCGGGTTTTTCGCGTGCGGGCGCTGCGCCTCACGCACCTGCCTGTGCCTCCAGCGCTTCCTCCCGCAGGCGGTCGAAGAAGGTCTGCACCGCCAGCATGATCGGCCAGGTCCCCTCGCGGCCCAGCGCCGAGACCAGGTACCAGGGCTGGGTCCAGCCCAGCTCGGCGACGATCTTCTCGGCAGCCTCGCGCGCCTCGTCCTCGAACATCAGGTCGGCCTTGTTCAGCACCAACCAGCGCGGCTTCTCCAGCATCGCCGGGTCGTACTTGCGCAGCTCGGCCTCGATCGCGCGCACCTGCTCGGCCGGCGACACCGCGCTGCCCTCGTAGTCCATCGGCGCGATGTCGACCAGGTGCAGCAGCAGGCGGGTGCGCTGGACGTGCCGCAGGAACAGGCTGCCGAGGCCGGCGCCATCGGCCGCACCCTCGATCAGGCCGGGGATGTCGGCAATCACGAAGCTGCGCCCGGTCTCGACGCTGACCACGCCAAGGTTCGGATACAGGGTGGTGAACGGGTAGTCCGCCACCTTCGGCGTGGCCGCCGACACCGCGCGGATGAAGGTGGACTTGCCGGCGTTGGGGAAGCCGAGCAGGCCGACGTCGGCCAGCAGCTTCAGCTCCAGCCGCAGAGTGCGCGACTCGCCCTCGCCGCCCGGCGTGGCCTTGCGCGGCGAGCGGTTGACCGAGCTCTTGAAATGCATGTTGCCGAGGCCACCGTGGCCACCCTTGGCCACCAGCAGGCGCTGGCCGTGCTCGGTGAGGTCGCCGATCACCTCGTCGGTATCGACGTTGTGGATCACGGTGCCCACCGGCACGGTGATGACGGTGTCCTCGCCGGCCTTGCCATAGCGCTGGCTGCCCATGCCGTTCTCGCCGCGCTGGGCCTTGAACCTGGTCTGGTGGCGGAAGTCCACCAGCGTGTTGAGGTTCTCGTCGGCCTGCAGCCAGACGTCGCCGCCGGCGCCGCCATCGCCACCGTCCGGCCCGCCCAGCGGGATGAACTTCTCGCGGCGGAAGCCGATGCAGCCATTGCCGCCATTGCCGGCAGTGACGGTGATTTCAGCTTCGTCGACGAGTTTCATGGGTGTGATTGTGCAGTGTTGTGTGAAGTTTCGGCGAAGCGGCTTCGCCTGCAAACGAAAAGCCCCGCCGAGGCGGGGCCCTTCGCGTCGCATCGTCGTCTGCGCTTACTGCGCGGCGACGATGTTGACGGTGCGGCGCTGCTTCGGGCCCTTGGTGGTGAACTCCACCTTGCCGTCGATCAGCGCGAACAGGGTGTGGTCGCGGCCGAGGCCAACGCCGGTGCCCGGGTGGAACTGGGTGCCGCGCTGGCGGACGATGATATTGCCCGCTTCGATGGCCTGGCCACCGTAGATCTTGACGCCCAGGTACTTCGGGTTGGAGTCGCGGCCGTTACGGGTACTGCCGCCTGCCTTTTTGTGTGCCATTGCTTAGTTCTCCAGGCTGACGATCAGGCGTTGATGCCGGTGATCTGGATTTCGGTGTAGTGCTGACGGTGACCCATCTGCTTGCGGTGGTGCTTGCGGCGACGGAACTTGACGATGCGCACCTTGTCGGCGCGGCCGTGGCCGACGACCTTCGCGGTGACGGAAGCGCCCTTCAGCGCGTCGCCCAGCTTGATGCCGTCGGCATCGCCCAGCATCAGGACGTTGTCCAGCTTGATCTCGCTGCCGGCTTCGGCTTCGAGCAGTTCGACGCGGAGCGTTTCGCCCTGCATCACGCGGTATTGCTTACCGCCGGTGACCAGTACTGCGTACATGTTGGTATCTCTCGGTTCTGTAGTTCTTCTGGGTACCCGTTGCCGTTTCTGCGCAGGGTCTGCCGCCATCGAGGGCGGACAGGAGCGGAATTGTAGGGGATTCAGCGGGTTAGGGTCAACCTATCCCCGGCACGCCCCGGAACCGGCGGATCGCCCCGGGCGGGCGGCCCAGCCATCGCGCCGACGGGCGCGCGCTGCATCCGGACGGCCCCGATGTCCGTCTCATCCCGGGCGACGCCCGCCACCGAAACTGGCAATCCCGCGATTTGCCCCCAAATCGCCCCCTCGCTACGCTTCCCGATTGGCCTGCGCCCGCCGCCGGCCATCCCCCACCGCAGGACACCCCCGATGGCCCTGGACTACATCCGCATCCGCGGCGCACGGACGCACAACCTCAAGAACATCGACCTCGACCTGCCGCGCGACAAGCTGATCGTGATCACCGGCCTGTCCGGTTCCGGCAAGTCGTCGCTGGCGTTCGACACCATCTACGCCGAGGGCCAGCGCCGCTACGTCGAGTCGCTGTCGGCCTACGCACGGCAGTTCCTCAGCGTGATGGACAAGCCCGACATCGACCATATCGAAGGGCTGTCGCCGGCGATCTCGATCGAACAGAAATCGACCAGCCACAACCCGCGCTCCACGGTCGGCACGATCACCGAAATCCACGACTACATGCGCCTGCTGTACGCACGCGTGGGCAGCCCGCGCTGCCCGGACCACCACTTCCCGCTGGAAGCGCAGACGGTCAGCCAGATGGTCGACCAGGTGCTGGCGATGGAAGCCGACGAGGCGCTGGCGGGGCAACGCTGGATGCTGCTGGCGCCGGTGGTGCGCGAGCGCAAGGGCGAGCACGTGCAGGTGTTCGACCAGCTGCGCGCGCAGGGTTACGTGCGGGTGCGGGTGGACGGCGTGCTGCACGAAATCGACGCGGTGCCGGCGTTGGCGCTGCGCCAGAAGCACACCATCGAAGCGGTGATCGACCGCTTCAAGCCGCGCGCGGACATCCGCCAGCGGCTGGCGGAATCGTTCGAGACCGCGCTGAAGCTGGGCGACGGCATGGCCATCGTGCAGTCGATGGATGAGGCCGGCCGCGACCCGCTGCTGTTCTCCTCGCGCTATTCCTGCCCGGTCTGCGACTACTCGCTGCCGGAACTGGAACCGCGGCTGTTCTCGTTCAACTCGCCCACCGGCGCGTGCCCGGGCTGCGACGGACTGGGCGTGGCGCAGTTCTTCGATCCGGCCAAGGTGGTGGCGCATCCCGAGCTGTCGCTGGCCGCCGGCGCGATGCGCGGGTGGGACCGGCGCAACACCTACTACTTCTCGATGATCGCCTCGCTGGCCAAGCACTACGGCTTCAAGGTCGACGTGCCATGGCAGCAGTTGCCGGAGCATATCCGCGAGATCGTGCTGCGCGGCAGCGGCGGCGAGGTCATCAACCTCAGCTACGTCGGCGAGAACGGCAACAAGTACCAGCGCAAGCACGCCTTCGAAGGCATCCTGCCCAACCTCGAACGCCGCTACCGCGAAACCGAAAGCGCCGCGGTGCGCGAGGAGCTGGCCAAGTACATCAGCGAACAGCCCTGCCCGGAATGCGGCGGCGCGCGCCTGAACCGGCAGGCCCGCAACGTGTTCGTGGCCGACCGCCCGCTGCCCGAGATCGCGGTGCTGCCGATCGATGCCTGCCTGGCCTTCTTCGACACGCTGAAGCTGCCCGGCTGGCGCGGGGAGATCGCCGCCAAGATCGTCAAGGAGATCCGCGAGCGGCTGGGCTTCCTGGTCGACGTGGGCCTTGATTACCTGACCCTGGAGCGCAAGGCCGATTCGCTGTCCGGCGGCGAGGCGCAGCGCATCCGCCTGGCATCGCAGATCGGCGCGGGACTGGTGGGCGTGATGTACGTGCTGGACGAGCCGTCCATCGGCCTGCACCAGCGCGACAACGAGCGCCTGCTCGGCACCCTGACCCGCCTGCGCGACCTCGGCAACACGGTGCTGGTGGTGGAACACGACGAGGACGCGATCCGGCTGGCCGACTACATCGTCGACATCGGCCCCGGCGCGGGCGTGCACGGCGGCGAAGTGGTGGCGCAGGGCCAGCTGGCCGATGTGCTGAAGGCGCCGCGCTCGCTGACCGGGCAGTACCTGTCCGGCACGCGCAAGATCGAGGTGCCGGCACACCGCAACCCGCCCAACCGCAAGCTGCTGCTCAAGCTGAAGGGCGCCAGCGGCAACAACCTGAAGAACGTCGACCTGGAGATTCCGTCCGGGCTGCTGACCTGCGTGACCGGCGTGTCCGGCTCCGGCAAGTCGACCCTGATCAACGACACCCTGTACGCGCTGGCCGCCAACGAGATCAACGGCGCTTCGCACACGCCTGCGCCGCACAAGGATGTCATCGGGCTGGACCTGTTCGACAAGGTGGTGGACATCGACCAGTCGCCGATCGGCCGCACCCCGCGTTCCAACCCGGCCACCTATACGGGCTTGTTCACGCCACTGCGCGAGCTGTTCGCGCAGGTGCCGGAGGCGCGCGCGCGCGGCTATTCGCCGGGCCGCTTCAGCTTCACTGTGCGCGGCGGCCGCTGCGAGGCCTGC
>JANJSW010000344.1 GCA_024711415.1 Thermomonas sp.
GTTCAAGGACGTCAGCTACGACCTGCGCGATTTCCGCATCCGCTGGTTCGCCGATGGCGAGCTCAACGCCAGCGTGAACTGCCTGGACCGCCACCTGGACAAGCACGGCGACAAGGTCGCGCTGATCTTCGAGCCGGACAGCCCCGATACGCCGGTGCAGAAGCTCACCTACCGCGAGCTGCACGCGCGCGTGTGCAAGCTGGCCAACGCGCTGCGCAACCTCGGCGTGGGCAAGGGCGACCGCGTCACCATCTACCTGCCGATGATTCCCGAAGCGGCCATCGCCATGCTGGCCTGCGCGCGCATCGGTGCGATCCACATGGTGGTGTTCGGCGGCTTCGCGCCCAATTCGATCGCCGACCGCGTGGCCGACTGCACCAGCAAGCTGATCATCACCGCCGACGAAGGCCTGCGCGGCGGCAAGAAGGTGCCGCTGAAGGCCAACGTCGACGCGGCGCTCAAGCTGCCCGGCACCAATTCGGTGGAAACCGTGCTGGTGGTGCGCCACACCGGCGGCGCGGTGGACATGCAGATGCCGCGCGACCGCTGGTTTGATGCGGTGGTGGACAGCCAGCCGGCCACCTGCGAACCCGAGCGCATGAACGCGGAAGACCCGCTGTTCATCCTCTACACCTCCGGCAGCACCGGCAAGCCGAAGGGCGTGTTGCACACCACCGGCGGCTACCTGCTGTGGGCCGCCTACACCCACGACATCACCTTCGACCTGAAGCCGGACGACGTGTTCTGGTGCACCGCCGACGTCGGCTGGGTCACCGGCCACAGCTACATCGTCTACGGGCCGCTGGCCAACGCCTGCACCGAGGTGATGTTCGAGGGCGTGCCCAGCTACCCGGATTTCTCGCGCTTCTGGGAAGTCATCGACAAGCACCAGGTGACGATCTTCTACACCGCGCCCACCGCCATCCGCGCGCTGATGCGCGAGGGGCTGGAGCCGGTGAAGAAGACTTCGCGCAAGTCGCTGCGCGTGCTCGGCAGCGTGGGCGAGCCGATCAATCCGGAAGCCTGGCGCTGGTACTACGAGAACATCGGCGATTCCCGCTGCCCGGTGGTCGACACCTGGTGGCAGACCGAGACCGGCGGCATGCTGATCACCCCGATCCCCGGCGCCACCGACCTCAAGCCGGGTTCGGCCAGCAAGCCGCTGCCCGGCGTGCAGCCCGCGCTGGTGGATGCCGAGGGCAACCTGCTGGAAGGCGCCGCCGAGGGCAACCTGGTGATGCTGGATTCGTGGCCCGGGCAGATGCGCTCGGTGTATGGCGACCACCAGCGCTTCATCGATACCTACTTCAAGACCTACCCGGGCATGTACTTCACCGGTGATGGCTGCCGTCGCGACGAGGACGGCTATTACTGGATCACCGGCCGCGTCGATGACGTCATCAACGTCTCCGGCCACCGCATCGGCACCGCCGAGGTGGAAAGCGCGCTGGTGCTGCATCCGAAGGTGGCGGAAGCCGCGGTGGTCGGCTTCCCGCACGACCTCAAGGGCCAGGGCATCTACGCCTACGTGACGCTGGTGGCCGGCGAGCAGGAAACCGAGGACCTGCGCAAGGAGCTGGTGGCCTGGGTGCGCAAGGAGATCGGCCCGATCGCGACCCCCGATTTCCTGCAGTGGGCGCCGGGCCTGCCCAAGACCCGCAGCGGCAAGATCATGCGCCGCATCCTGCGCAAGATCGCCGAGAACGCGCCGGATCAGCTGGGCGATACCACCACCCTGGCGGACCCGTCGGTGGTCGAATCGCTGGTGCAGAACCGACGCCAGGAGTGACGCCGGCTCCATGACCACCCTCCTCATCGCCGACGACCACCCGCTGTTCCGCGAGGCGCTGCGGGGGGTCGCGCTGCGGCTGTTGCCCCAGGCCGACATCCGCGAGGCCGACAACGCCGCCGCGCTGTACGCGCTGGTGGAAGCCGAGCCCGACTCCGACATGCTGCAGCTCGACCTCAACATGACCGGCGTGCACGGCTTCTCCGCGCTGGTGCACCTGCGCGCCGCGCATCCGCAGCTGCCGGTGGCGATCGTCTCCGCGCGCGAAGAACCCGAGGTGATGCGGCGCGCGCTGGACCACGGCGCGATGGGCTTCATCCCGAAGTCCTCCGATGCCGCCACCCTTGGCACCGCGCTGCGGCAGGTGCTGGACGGCGAGCGCTGGATCCCGCCGGCGGCGCTGGCGGCCAAGCCCATGGCGGAGGAGGAGCGCGCGATCGCCGCGCGCATCCGCGAGCTCACCCCGCAGCAGTTCCGTGTGCTGCAGATGCTCGGCTCCGGCCTGCTCAACAAGCAGATCGGCTACGAGCTTGGCGTGTCGGAAGCCACCATCAAGGCGCACATGAGCGCGATCCTGCGCAAGCTGGGTGCGACCAACCGCACCCAGGCGATCCTGCTGGCGGGCAAGCTGCTGGTGGATCCGGAAACCGTGGTGCTGCCGGAAGAACCCGAGGCGTCCTGAGGCCGGGCACTGGCGACCAGTGCGCAGGGAAAGCAGGAAGCAGGACTTTCCCGGCTTCCATGCGAGGCCTCGCACCCTGCGTGCGTTGTCGTCGACGAGGCGTCGGGGCCGCGATGCGGCCAGCGCCGTGTTCGCGCGTTGCGCGAGGTGACGGCGGACTAGCGCCGGAGCGCTATGCCTGCGCGTGTTCCCGCACCGCCGCCAGGAACGCGCGCAGCGACGCCGGCTTCACCGGCTTGGTCAGCACCCGGTAGCCACGCGCGCGCGCAGCCTGCTTGAGCGCGGCGCTGCCGTCGGCAGTCAGCAGCGCGCCCGGCACGTTGCCGCAGGCGGCTCGCAGCGCGTCCAGCGTGTCCAGCCCGTCCAGCCGGTCGTGCAGGTGGTAGTCCACCAGCAGCACCTCCGGCGCGTTGGCCACCTGCGCCAGCGCGGCGTCCACGGTGTCGGCGCAGTGCACGCGCACGTTCCAGCGCTCCAGCAGCGCACGCATGCCGGCCAGGATGTCCGGGTCGTTGTCCACGCACAGCACGCGCAGGCCGTCGAGGCCGGGGTCGGGGATCGCCGCGGCCACCGGCGCGGTGGCGACCACGGTGTCGCCGCGCGGCACGGTGATGGAGAACATCGAGCCGCGGCCGACCGTGGAGCGCGCATCCAGCGCATGCCCGAGCAGGCGCGCGATGCGCTGGCAGATCGACAGGCCCAGCCCCATGCCGCGGCCGTCCCAGTCGAACGGCTGCTCGTAGCGGTGGAACTCTTCGTAGATCTGGCGCATGTGGTGGGCGGGGATGCCGGGACCGGTGTCCCAGACCTGCAGCGCCACCTGGTCGCCGCGCCGGCGCGCCGCCAGCACCACCCGCCCCTGCGGGGTGTAGCGCAGCGCGTTGGCGAGGAAGTTCTGCAGCACCCGGCGCAGCAGGCGCGGGTCGCGGCGCCCCGCCAGCGGGGGTGCGTGCACGCGGATGTCGATGCCGCGCGCTGCTGCCATCGGCGCCGCCTGCGCGGCCAGCTCGCGCAGCAGCTGGCCGGCATCGAGGTCGCGGAGTACCGGGGTCAGCGCGCCGGCGTCCAGCCGCGACACGTCCAGCAGGCCGTCCAGCAGTTCCTCGGCGGCGCGCAGCGAGGCGTCGACGCGTTCGGCCAGGTGGTGCTGCTGGGCGGCCTCATCGGTCTCGCGCAGTGCGGAGGCAAACAGCCGCGCCGCGTTCAGCGGCTGCAGCACGTCATGGCTGATCGCGGCGAGGAAGCGTGCGCGCGACTCCTGCGCCGCCTCGGCCTCGCGGGTGCGCTCGGCCACGCGCTGTTCCAGCGTCTCGTTGATGTCGCGCAGTTCGCGCTGGGCATGCACGTGCTCGGTCACGTCGGAATAACTGGTGGCGTAGCCACCGCCCGGCAGCGCCTGCCCACGCAGTTCCACCACCGTGCCGTCGGGGCGCAGGCGCACGGTGACGTGCGGCGAGCCGGCGCGCATGTAGCCGAGGCGCTTGTCCACCTGCGCCTGCACGTCGCCGTCGTCGAGCACGCCCAGCTCGCCGCGCTCGATGTTGTAGCGGATCATGTCGGCAATCGGCCGGCCCACGTAGAGCATGCCATCGGGGTAGTCGAACAGCCGCTGGTAGCTGCGGTTCCACGCCACCAGCCGCATCTCGCGGTCGACCACGCTGACGCCCTGGTCGATGTTCTCCAGCGTGGTGGACAGGATCTCGCGGTTGAAGCGCAGCGCCTGCCCGGCTTCGTCCAGCACCGCCACCACTTCCGCCACCTCCATGCCGGAGCCGCGCAGCGCGCTGGTCAGCACCCGCCGCGCCGAGGCCGCGCCCAGCGCCGCGGCCAGCAGGCGTTCGGTGAACTGGATCCACTGGCGGTCGGCCTGCGCCATCGGCGCCAGCTCGCGGCCGAGGCTCCGGGCCTGCTCGGCGAAGGCGCGCTGGGCGGTGCGTTCGCCGACGATGCGCTCGGCCAGTGAGCGCAGCTCGCCGACCCGCACGCTGCCGCGCCAGTCGTCGCCGGCCAGGTTGCGCTGTTCGGCATAGGGGTCGAGGAACGGCGCTGCGCGCAGGCGCTCGTCCAGGCTGGGCCGCCAGCGCATCGAGGCGAACAGCAGCGCCGAGACATTCGCCAGCAGCGAGCACACGGTGCCGTGGGTCAGCGCGTCCCAGCCGGACAGCCCGAACAGCGCCTGCGGGCGCAGCCAGCCGATGCCGAACGGGCCGGCTTCGATCCAGCCGCCATCCAGCCAGCCGGAGCGCGCCAGCGTCGGCAGCAGCAGGGTGTAGGCCCAGACCACGAAGCCGGCCAGCAGCGCGCTCTCGGCGCCGCGCCGGCTGGCCCCGCGCCAGTACAGCCCGCCGATCAGTGGCGGTGCGAACTGCGCCATTGCCGCGAACGCCATCAGCCCGTAAGTGGCGAGGTCGGTGCTGCTGGCGCTGGCGCGGTAATAGCCCCAGGCCATTGCCGCCAGCAGCACGATGGCCGCGCGGCGGATCCACAGCACGGTCGAGCCCACGTTGTCGCCGACCAGGCCGGAGCGCAGCAGCAGCGGCATCGCCAGGTCGTTGCTGACCATCGTCGCCAGCGCCACGCTGGCCAC
>JANJSW010000050.1 GCA_024711415.1 Thermomonas sp.
GCGTTGAAGGCAGGGCGGGGCGGTCCCGCGTGGTGCTGGGGCATGCCCGCTGGATGGGCGAACTGGGCATCGACCTGTCGCCCGCACAGGCGCAGGCGGATGCGGGCTCGAACGCCGGGCAGACGCAGTCGTGGCTGGCGCGGGAAACCGATGCGGGCTGGCAGCTGCTGGGCCTGCTGGCGTTCGGTGACGCAGTGCGGCCGCAGTCGGCGGAGGCCATTGCCGCGCTGCACGCGATGGGCATCCGCCCGCTGATGCTGTCCGGCGACAACCGCGCCGCTGCCCGCGCGGTGGGCGCGCAGCTGGGGCTGGCCGACGACGAAGTGCGCGCGGAGCTGCTGCCGGCCGACAAGGTGGAGGCGATCCGCGCACTCGCGGCGCAGGGACCGGTGGGCATGGTGGGCGATGGGCTCAACGATGCGCCGGCGCTGGCCGCGGCCACGGTGGGGTTCGCGATGGGCAGCGGCACCGACGTGGCGATGCATGCCGCCGGCATCACCCTGATGCGGCCGGACCCGCGGCTGGTGGCCGACGCCATCGACATCTCCCGGCGCAGCGTGCGCAAGATCCACCAGAACCTGTTCTGGGCCTTCATCTACAACGTCATCGGCATCCCGCTGGCGGCGCTGGGGCTGCTGGATCCGATGATCGCCGGTGCGGCGATGGCGCTGTCCAGCGTCAGCGTGGTGGGCAACGCCCTGCTGCTGCGGCGCTGGTCGCCGCGGGCGCGCGACTGATCCGCAAGGAGGACGACAATGGCATCTACGACCATCCGCCCGGAACTGGCCGACGCGCTGGAGGCGGGTCTGCACAACATCGGCCAGGCCGCGGCGCTGACCGGCGTGTCGGCGAAGATGATCCGCCACTACGAAAGCATCGGCTTGATCGCGCCGGCTGCACGCACCTTCGCCAACTACCGCCTCTACAACGAGGCCGACCTGCACCGGCTGCGCTTCATCAAGCGCGCGCGCTCGCTGGGGTTCGCGGTCAAGCAGATCGAGGCGCTGCTGGCGCTGTGGGACGACCCGCAGCGCGCCAGTGCCGAGGTCAAGCAGCTGGCGCGCGCGCACGCCGCCGAGCTGGGCGAGAAGATCCGCGAACTGCAGGCGATGCAGCGCACGCTGGAAACGCTGGCGCGGCGCTGCCACGGCGACGGCCGGCCGACCTGTCCAATCTTGGACGATCTGGCGTCCTGACCGATGGCGTTGCCGCGGCGACGCGGCCCGCCGTAGGCAAGAGGGAGTCCTTCGCCCGGATGCGGCATTCCCCGACCCGTGCGCGCGCCCTTCGGCGATTGGCCGGGCAGTGCGGTTGCAGGAGCCTGCCCGCATCGCCCCGTGGAGCCGAGCCATGCACCCGCTGCTGCTGATCGGCCTGCTGCTATTCGTGCCGCATGCGCAGGCGGACAGCCTGTACCGCTGCGTCGGCCGTGACGGCGCGGTGAGCTACCAATCGCAACCCTGCGCGGCACGACAGCGGCTGGACCGGGTGGTGGAGTATCAGGCAGAACCGGGCGCGGCGCGTTCCGGGGGAGTTCCCGAGGTATCGCGACGGCAGCCGCGTCGCTACGCGAACGGCAGCGGCGGCAATCGCATCGTGCGCGTGGGCAGCGCAACCACCGCCAGCCAGCGCTGCCGGGCAGGCAAGGCCAAGCGCGAGGCCGCGCTGCAGCGCCTCGGCCTGAAGCGCAGCTATGACCAGCTCAGCGCACTCGATATGCAGGTGCGCGCGGTCTGCGGGGGCTACTGAGCCGGCACGGCTTGCCTGCGGCGGTCAGCGGTTGTCCGCGAAGGTGGTGGCGGAATGCGGCACCGTGCGCCACTTCGACAGGTCGTAGCCCAGCCCGCGCAGGCGCTGGCGCGCGCGTTCCAGCTCCGCGTCCGCCACCTCGGGCGAGCGGGCGAACACCCACGCATAGTCGCGGGCATCGCGGGCCACCACCATCAGGCTGTAGTCGTCGCGCAGCCAGGCCACCACGTACTGCGCCTTCATCGGGCCGAACACGCGCACGTCCCAGACCGCGTTGCCGGTGCCGGGGCGCACCCGTGCCGGCGCCTCGATGTGCTTGCGCGGGCCGTCGGCGCGGCCATGGTTGAAGGTCAGGGTGGTGCGGATGCTGCCGTCGCGGCGCAGGGTGTAGGTTTCCACCGCATTCCACGCTTCGCGTTCATAGCGGGTGGGGATGCCGCCCACCAGGTACCACGTGCCCATGAAGCGGGCCAGGTCCACGTGCGGGACCGGGCGGATGGCGGGAAGGTTGGCGGCCACGCTGCCGATGAACAGCAGCGCGGCCAACCACCACCACCGTCGTGCAGGCAGGCGCAGGCGCATGGCGGTGCTCCGGTCAGGAACGCTCGAACAGGTAGTGCGACACCATCCACTCCTGCCCGTCGGCATAGCCGAACAGCTCGGCGCAGGCCATCCAGAACATGCGCCAGCGCTGGAACCACAGGCCGGCGGCATCGCCATAGGCTTCGCGCAGGATGGTCATCACCTTGTCGCGATGCGCGTCCTGCTGCTGCAGCCTGTGGTTGGCGGTCTTCTCGTAGTGGCTGCCCTCCAGCAGCCACTGCTGGCGGATCGCCAGCGCACCCTGGAAATGCAGCAGGGTGTCGGCCGCCGGCATCAGGCCGCCGGTGAAGAAATGCCGGCCCATCCAGTTGTCCTCGCCCTGCGTCTCGAACGGATACAACAGGGTGCGGTGGACGAAGATATGCACGAACAGCCGGCCACCCGGGCGCAGCCAGCTGCCGATGCGGCCCAGCAGGCTGTCGTAGTTGCGCATGTGCTCGAACATCTCCACCGAGACGCAGCGGTCGAAGCCGGCGGCGGGCAGGGCGAGGGTGTTCACGTCGCGGGTCAGCACCTGCACGTTGGCCAGGCCGCGCTCGCGGCAGCGCGCTTCGATGAAACCGCGCTGGCCGTTGGAGTTGGACACCGCGGTGATGCGCGCGTTCGGGTAGCGCTCCGCCATCCACAGCGTCAGCGAGCCCCAGCCGCAGCCCAGCTCCAGGATGTCCTGGCCGTCGGCGAGGCCGGCGCGCTCGCAGTACAGCGCCAGCATCGCTTCCTCGGCCTCGGCCCGGGTCTCGTCGCCGCGCGGGTAGTAGCAGCTGGACTACTTCAGTCGCGGGCCCAGGCAATGGAAGAAGAACGCCGGCGGCAGCTCGTAGTGCTGGGCGTTGGCGGCGTCCGTCTCGATGGCGACGGGGCTCTGCCGCAGCAGCTCCAGCAGCTCCTGCTGGCGCAGCGACTGGAGCTCGACGCCGCCGGCGCGCTCGTCCTCGAGGCGCTGCGCGCACAGCCGGCGGATGCCGGCGCGGATGGCGGCGTCAGGCAGCAGGCCGCGCTCCGCCAGCCCCAGCAGGCCGGGCGCGGCGCGGTCGCGGGAGAGTTCGTTGGCGTCCAGGGTGGCGGTGGTCATGCGCGCGCTCCTTGTCGAAAGGTCAGGATTTCGGGAACCACGGGAACAGCATCGGGGTGGTGCGCTGGTAGTCGCGGTAGTCGTCGCCGCGGCTGCGCAGGGCCTGCTGCTCGGTGAAGGGGATACCGCTGACGTAGCGCAGGAACAGGTACATCACCACCGGCCCCAGCCAGCCCAGCCACGCCAGCGGCGCGCCGATGGCGGCAACCGCGTACGCGCACCAGTGCAGCCATTCGAAGAAGTAGTTGGGATGGCGCGAATACCGCCACAGGCCGCTGCGGCAGGTTCTGCCGCGGTTGCCGGGATCGGCGCGGAAGCGCGCCAGCTGCGCGTCCGCCAGCGATTCGCCGGCCACCGAGACCAGCCAGATGGCAATGGCCAGGCCCAGTTGCCACGCTGCCGGATCCGGATGCGCGGCCACCGCCAGCAGCGGCAGCGAGAACAGCAGCACCAGCAGCGCCTGGAACTGGAAGAAACCGAAGAACTTCAGCTGGCTGCCCTGCCAGTACTCACGCAGGGCGCGATAGCGGCCGTCTTCCGGCTCGCTGCGCACGCGCGCCCACAGATGCAGCGCCAGCCGCAGCGCCCACGTGGTGGCGAGGATGCCCACCAGCAGGCGTGCAGCGGGCGCGCCGGTGCCGGTGAGCGCCAGCATCAGCGCCGCGCCGGCAAGCCCGGTAGCCCACAGCACATCGACGATGCCGGCATTGCGGCGGCTGCGCTGCCACAGCCAACCCAGCACCATCAGCGCCGCGGCCAGCAGCCAGATCCAGGACAGTTGCTGCGTGGGATTCATGCCGCGCCTCCGTGGAGATCCTGTTGCAGGCCGCGCCGGGCCAGCCACGCCAGCAGCGGCATCGCCAGCGCCCAGCCGGCGGCGAGCGCCAGCAGGCTGTGCCATTGCGGACTGGCGAACTGGACCACGTCCCAGCCGCGCGCGGCGCCGAGATACGCCAGCGGGCCACCGATGGCGCCGAACACCGCGGCCAGCACTAGGTGCCGGTGCAAGTAGCCCAGCAACGGGACGATGGACAGGGCGAACGCCCACCACAGCGCCAGGATCCACGCCGGCGAACCCGCCCACGGCCA
>JANJSW010000051.1 GCA_024711415.1 Thermomonas sp.
CACTACAGCAAACCACAACCAGCCACAACATATCTAACAACGTCTCAGGACATAGTGCGCTGCTTCACGCGATCAAGATCGAGCTGCTGGGCGGCGACCGCTCGCGCATCCGCTTCAACGCGCAGGCCGGCGGCAGCGCCCGCGCGCGCTCGATCCGCGATTACTGCCTGGGCACCTGGCGCAGCGGCGAGGAAGGGCGCAAGCGGCGCACCGCCACCACCTACATCAGCCTGGTGTTCCGTGACCAGGACAGCGGCCTGCCGCTGACCGCCGGCATCGCGCTGGGCGCCAGCGCGGACGAGCCCGATCATCGCGTCTACGGCCAGTACATCGTCCCGGGCGTGGCGCTGTCGCTGGAAGACCACCTGGAGCGCGCCAACGGCCGTGAACTGCCGCTGGCATGGGGCGGCTTCAAGGAGCTGCTGGCAAGGCGCTGCCGCGAAGCAGGCAGCGGGCCGGGCCCGGAGCTGCATGCCGGCAGCGAGCGCTTCCTCAAGGACCTGTTGCTGCGCCTGCGCGCCGCGCCCGCCGGCCAGCCCGACGTCAACGCCTATCGCAAGGCGTTCCAGAACGCGCTGAACCTGCAGCGGGTGGAGGACGTGGACCTGTTCGTGCGCACGCTGGTGGCCGAGGACCGGCCCACCGACATCGCCCGTTTCCACGCGCTGCTGGAGACCTTCCGCCAGCTCAAGGACAAGGTCGAGCAGGTGGTGGCGCGGATCGCCGCCGCCGAGGGCGTGGACGCGCAGTACGAGAAGATCGCCCAGCAGGCCACCCGCGCCGCCAGCTGCCGCGCACTGGCCGCGGAATACGCGCGCGACCTGCTGTCGGAACAGGTGGAACAGGCCGAGGCGGCTTGCGAAGCGGCCACCCGCCAACTGGCCGACACCCGCCGCGCGCTGGGCGAAGCCAGCAGCGAACAGGCGGCCCTCGAAGATGCGCATGGGCAGGCGCAGGCGCGCCTGCAGGGCAGCGCCGGCTATGGCGAGCAGGCGCAGATCGACGAGCTGGCCGGCCGCGACCGCGGCGAGCTGGCGCGGCTCAAGCGCGAACTCACCCGCAGCGTCGGCATGGTGCGCGAGCAGTGGCAGGCGGCTGCCAGGCTCGAGCTTCCCGCGCTGGACGCGACCGCGCTGGCACAGGCGCAGGCGGCGTGGCAGCGCTGGTATGACGCGCTGGCGGCGCTGCCGGTCGATGCCGAACTGCCGTGGCAACCTGCCGCGCTGTTTGCCGAAGCGCAGCAGGCGCTGGCTGCCGCGCAGCCGCTGATCGCCGCCGTCGACGGCCACGCCCGCGCCCTGCATGCCGGCGTGGACGAGGCGCAGGGCCGGTTGGCCGCGGCGCGGCAGAACCAGAAGCGCCTCGCCGCAGGCAAGGCGGAGCTGCATCCCGACGTGGTGCGGCTGATGCATTACCTGCAGGACGAGGGCATCGCCGCGCGCCCGGTCTGCGATCTGGTGCGGGTGCGCGATCCAGCCTGGCAGGGCGCCATCGAGGCCTATCTGCGCGGCAACGTCGAGGCGCTGCTGATCCCTGCCGCCGACGAGGAGCGCGCGGTGAAGCTGTATCGCGCGCTCAGCGGCGGGCGCAGCGTGTACGGCGTCAAGCTGGCGCTGTCCAGCGCGGCGCGGCGCGGAGGCGAGGATCCCAGGCCCGGCAGCGTTGCCGCCTTGCTGGAAGGCGACAACGCCGAGGCGCTGGCGTTCCTGCGCCGCACCCTTGGTGAGCTGCGCTGCGTGGACAGCGAAGCCGAGCTGGTCGCCAGCCGCCAGGGCCTGACCCGCGACGGCTTGCTGGCCAAGGGCGGCAGCATCGAGCGCCGGCGCCTGCCGGCGGCCGACGAGCTGAAGATCGGCGCCAGCGACAACCGAGCCCGGTTGCGCGTGCTGCGCGAGGACATCGACGCCGCCGAGCGCGAACTGCGCGAGCTGGAACCAGCGCTGCGCCGCGCCGATGCCTGCCAGCGCGGGTTGGCGCCACTGGCCGATCCCGAGCGGCTGGCGCAGGCGCTGCACGATGCGGCGCTCGAACACCGGCAGGTGCTGCGCCGCTACCGGGACGCGCAGGAAGGCCGCGAAGCCGCCCACAACCCCGACCTGTTGCGTGCGTCCGAGCAGCTGCGTGAGCTTGCCGACCAGCTGGCCGCCTGTCGCAGCCGACGCGATGCGCTGCTGGGGAGGGCGGCGCTGGACGAAGGCGCGGAGACCGCCGCGCAGCGCCTGCTGGATGGCCTGCGCGGGCAGGAGGAGCTGGTGGCCCGGCGCGCGGTGGAGGCCTTCCGCGACGCCGATGTGGATCCCAACCGGGTCGAACGCTTGCGTGAGGAGATGGACGCCAAGTGGCTCGCGCTGGAGGAACGCGGCGCGCGCTGCGAGGAGCGCGCCAAGGACAGCGACCGGCAGCTGGACAACCTCAAGCCCGAGGCTTGGGGCGCGCTGTCGCAGTACGCCAAGGACCACGGGCTGGCGCTGGAGCTGGCGCCGGGAGACTGGCGCGCCGCGCGCAGCCTGCTGGCGAGGGAGCTGGCGCAGCTGCGCGAATCGGAGCTGGCCAACTACCAGCGCCAGGCCGACGAGGCCTACGCCACCGCCACCGAGACCTTCCGCAGCAACGTGGCCTCGGCGCTGTACGACAATTTCAGCAAGCTGAAGTACCAGATCGGCACGCTCAACCGCACCCTGCGCGCCAGCCCCGCGTTCTCCAACAACGAGCGCTACCAGTTCCACTACGAGGTCGCGCCGGAATACCGCGAGTTGCACCGCTTCATCCAGCGCGTGGCCGACGTGGGTGGCGAGGACGGGCTGTTCGGCAGCGCCGGCGAAGTGCCGGCCGCCTTCCGCGAGCTGATCGAGGACAACGCCGCGCAGCGCGGCGCCGCCTCGGCGCTGGACGACTACCGCCGCTTCTTCCGCTTCGAGGTGCAGATCCGCCAGGACGACAAGGTGATCGGCTCGCTGTCCGAGCGCATGCGCTCCGGCTCCGGCGGCGAACACCGCGCGCCGCTGTACGTGATCGCCGGCGCCGCGCTGGCCGCCGCCTACGGCAAGAGCGCGGCGCATCCGGGTGGGCTGGGGCTGATCCTGCTGGACGAATTCGGCGACAAGATCGATGCGCAGAACGCCCGCGCCACCGTCGACTACCTGCGTTCGCTGGGCCTGCAGCTGATCCTGGCCGCGCCCGACACCGCGCAGGGCACGCTGTCCGGCGTGCTGGACAGCTACATCGAACTGTTCCGCGACGGCGACCTGCTGCAGGCCGAACGCATCGAAGTGGGCGAAGCGGCGCGCGCGCTGCTGCTCTCCGACCAGTTCGACCTGCACCCGCAACTGCTGGCCGAGGAAGCCGCGCGCATCGCCGCCGGCAAGGCCGAGGCGTGAGCGCGGCCGCGGTGCGAACCGGCGCCTGATCTATCGCCGCTGCCCCGGCCTAGGCCGCATCCGGGCCGGTCGCGTGCCGCCGTTGCTACACTCGGCCCATGACCGAAGCGCGCCGCTCCCGCAAGAAGACCCGGGTCACCTCGCTGGACATCGCCCATCGGGCCGGGGTGTCGCAGGCCACGGTGTCGCGGGTGCTGGCGGGCAGTCCGCTGGTCAACGCGGAGACGCGCAGGCGGGTGGAGCTGGCGGTGCGCGAGCTCAACTACAAGGTCGACCGCCACGCTTCCAGCCTGCGCACGCAGCGCGCCGGCACGCTGGCGCTGCTGCTGTTCGAGGACCCCACCCAGGACGATTCGCACATCAACCCGTTCTTCCTGTCGATGCTGGGTTCGATCACCCGCGCCTGCGCCCGCCACGGCCATGACCTGCTGGTGTCGTTCCAGCAGCTGTCCGACGACTGGCACGCCGACTACGAGGACAGCATGAAGGCCGACGGGCTGATCCTTCTGGGCTACGGGGACTATCTGGCCTACGAGAGCAAGCTGGCGCGGCTGGTGGAGCAGGGCACGCATTTCGTGCGCTGGGGCCAGGTGCAGCCGGGCCAGCCGGGCATTTCCATCGGCTGCGACAACCACGCCGGCGGGGTGCTGGCGGGCCGGCACCTGCTGGCGCAGGGGCGGCGCCGTATCGCGTTCCTCGGTGATGCCTCCACCCGGTTCCCGGAGTTCTTCGCCCGCTACCAGGGCTGCGACGCGGCGTTGCGCGAGGCCGGTGCGGCGATGCTGCCGGAACTGCAGGTGGACGCCGACAGCACCGAGCAGGCCGGCGCCGATGCCGCCAACGCGCTGCTGGCACGCGGGCTGCCGTTCGACGCGGTGTTCGCCGCCAGCGACCTGATCGCGATCGGCGCGATGCATGCGCTCAAGCAGGCCGGGCTGCGCATTCCCGAAGACGTGGCGGTGGTGGGCTTCGACGGCACGTCGATGGCGCTGTATGCCAACCCGCCACTCACCACGGTGGTGCAGGACACCTCGAAAGCCGGCGAGCTGCTGGTGCAGGCGCTGCTGCAGCAGGTCCGCGAACAGCCGGCGCAGAGCGCGATGCTGCAGCCCGCGCTGGTGGTGCGGGCCTCCAGCGGCGGCTGATTATCGCGGCAGCCGCGCGCCCGCCATTGCCGCGTCCAGCGCCGTCGCCAGCACCGGGTCGGTGACCGGCGCATCCAGCAGGTAGACCTGCACGCCATGCGCCGGCACGCTGGCTTCGAGCTTTCCGCCCGCTGCGACCTCGATCGCTTCGCCATCCAGCGCCGACGTCCAGCGTCCCGCCTGCAGCATCGAATCGATCGCAAAGCGTTCCGCCGCATCGCCCTTGTTCAACAGCACCAGCGCGATCTGCGCGTTGCCGGCGTGCTGGTACACCCGGTAGAACGCCGCGCGCGTGCCCTGCAGCTCGACGTTGACCTGCAGGCCACGCTGCAGCGCTGGCG
>JANJSW010000128.1 GCA_024711415.1 Thermomonas sp.
TCCGGGGGCGATCCAGTACCGGCAGGCCATCGCCATCGCGCTGGTGGGGCTGGTGGTGAACCTGATCTGCGCATGGTGGCTGCGCGACCATCATGCGCACCATCACGACCACGACCATCATCACGACCACGACCATCATCACGATCACGACCATCATCACCATGAGGGTGACGACGACCCCGCCCATGACCATGCGCATGACCTGAACCTGCGTTCGGCCTACCTGCACGTCATGGCCGATGCGGTGACCTCGGTGCTGGCGATCATCGCGCTGCTGGGCGGGATGTATTTCGGCGCGGCGTGGCTGGATCCGGTGATGGGGCTGGTGGGCGCGGCGCTGGTATCGGTCTGGGCCTGGGGTCTGGTGCGATCCAGCGGGCGCATCCTGCTGGACGCGCAGATGGACCTGCCGGTGGTGGAAGAAATCCGCGAAGCCATCGAGGCTGGTCCGTTGCCTGCGCGAATCAGCGACCTGCATGTCTGGCAGGTCGCGCGCGGCAAGTTCGCCTGCGTGGTGGAGGTGGTGGCTGCCGCGGGCGTGGAGGCCGAGGACATCCGCCGCGCGCTGTCGGTGCACGGCGAGCTGGCCCACGTCACCGTGGAAATGGTGCCCGCAGCGGCGTCCTGAGTGACGGCGGCGTCTAGAATTCGGCATCCCCTGCGGCGCCAGCCCTCCATGCCCTACACCCCCATCGTCGCCACCCTCGGCTACGTGCTGTCGCCCGACGGCGGCAGCGTGCTGATGATCCATCGCAACGCGCGGCCCGGCGATCATCACCTCGGCAAGTACAACGGCCTGGGCGGGAAACTCGAGCCGGATGAAGATGTGCTGGCCGGCATGCGCCGCGAGATCCGCGAGGAGGCCGGGATCGAGTGCACGTCGCTGCGCCTGCGCGGCACGATCAGCTGGCCGGGCTTCGGCAAGCACGGCGAGGACTGGCTGGGTTTCGTGTTCGTGGTGGATGCGTTCGAAGGCACGCCGCTGGAACGCAACCCGGAAGGTGCGCTGGAATGGGTGGCGCGCGAGCGCATCCTGGAACTGCCGCTGTGGGAGGGCGACCGCCACTTCCTGCCGCTGGTGTTCGACGATGATCCCCGCGCCTTCCACGGGGTGATGCCGTACCGCGACGGGCGGATGCTGTCCTGGGCGTACTCACGCGTCTGACGTTGCGCCGGGCAGGGCTCGCGCAAGCCCGCGGGTGGGCGCAGAATCGGCGCTTCCCGCCAAAGGACACCATCATGACCATCAAAGCCTGGGGCGCCCACGCCGCCGACAAACCCATCGTCGCCATGGATATCGAGCGCCGCGCGCCGGGGCCGCGCGACGTGCAGATCGAAATCGCCTACTGCGGCATCTGCCATTCCGACCTGCATACCGTGCGCGCCGAATGGGCGGGCACGCTGTATCCCTGCGTGCCCGGGCACGAGATCGTCGGCCATGTCAGCGCGGTGGGCGCCGAAGTCTCCGGCTTCAAGGTGGGCGATACCGTCGGCGTGGGCTGCATGGTGGGCAGCTGCCGGCATTGCGCCGCCTGCGGCGAGGGGCTGGAGCAGTACTGCGAGCAGGGCATGGTCGGTACCTACAACGGCCCCACCGCGGACGCGCCGGGCCATACGCTGGGCGGTTATTCCCAGCGCATCGTGGTCGACCAGGACTTCGTGTTGCGCGTGCACCACCCGAAGGAACAGCTGGCGGCAGTGGCGCCGCTGCTGTGCGCCGGCATCACCACCTATTCCCCGCTGCGGCACTGGAACGTCGGGCCCGGCAAGAAGGTCGGCATCGTCGGCATCGGCGGGCTGGGCCACATGGGCATCAAGATCGCGCACGCGATGGGCGCGCGGGTGGTGGCGTTCACCACCAGCGAATCCAAGCGCGCCGAAGCACACGGGCTCGGTGCCGACGAAGTGGTGATCTCGCGCGATGCCGCGCAGATGAAGGCGCAGCGCAACAGCTTCGATTTCATCCTGGATACCGTGGCGGCCAGCCACGATCTCGATGCGTTCTCCTCTCTGCTCAAGCGTGACGGCACCCTGTGCCTGGTGGGGGTGCCGGAGCATGCGCACCCCTCGCCGAACATCGGCAACCTGATCTTCAAGCGCCGGGCGATCGCCGGCTCGCTGATCGGCGGCATTGCCGAGACCCAGGAGATGCTGGACTTCTGCGCCGAGCACGGCATCGTCGCCGACATCGAGATGGTGCGTGCGCAGGACATCGACGCGGCCTACGAGCGGATGCTCAGGAGCGACGTCAAGTACCGCTTCGTGATCGACGCTGCGACGATGTGAGTTTCGACGGTTGTCCACAATCGCTGTGGATCGGTGGTCGCATAACGATGTGGATAAGCGGCTGATCGCAAGCCGTGGCAATGCTTCCAGCGGGGTGGCCGATATTTCGCCACCCCGTTCCCGTTGCGAGGGCCTGCGCGGTGGCGGTTGTCCACAGCGCTTGTGGATGGAACTCGTATAAGAGTGTGGATAACCACCTGCGCGAGAGGCGTGGCGCGGCTGTCAACAGGTGTGGTGAAAAAATCGCCAGGTATTTTCGGCGGCCGGCGCGTTCCGGCCAGCGCGTTGACCACAGCCGCTGTGGATGGAAATCGAATAACGGTGTGGATAACCGTCCGAGGGCGAGGCGGGGTGCGGCTGTCAATGGCGCTGGCGAAAAAATCGCCATGCGGTTCCCGGCCGTGGCGCGGGTCAGGTCTCGATCTGCCGCGCGGGATCCGACAGCTCCAGCTCGCGCAGCACCACGCTGGCCTGGGTGCGGTTGCGCACGCCGAGGCGCTCGAAGATGGCGGTCAGGTGCGCCTTCACCGTCCGCTCCTGCACGTCCAGGCGGTCGGCGATCTGCTTGTTGAGCAGGCCCTCGGCGACCAGCGCCAGCACCCGGAACTGCTGCGGCGACAGGCTGGCCAGGCGCGCGGCAAGATCCGCGTCCTGGGGCGCGCTCTGCGCCCGCGCCACGCTTGCGCGCAGCGCCGGCGGCAGCCAGGTCTCGCAGGCCAGCACGCTGCGGATGGCGTCGCGCAGCTCGTCGAGGCCGGCGCTCTTGGGCAGGTAGCCGGCGGCGCCGTGGTCCAGCGCGCGGCGCACCACCCGCGGGTCGTCGTTGGCCGAGACCACGATCACCGCCACGCCCGGGAACTGCGCGCGGATCGCCGCCAGCCCGGCCAGTCCGTGGTTGCCC
>JANJSW010000142.1 GCA_024711415.1 Thermomonas sp.
CCGGTGATCGGCGAATTCCTCACGCGGCACGCCAGCCACCACCTGACCCAGGTGGCGCTGCGCGACGGTCGCGGCGCGCCGCGCTACGAGGAAGCACTGCGCGCCGTGGAGCAATTGCTAGCGGCGTTCGACGAGGCGGCGGCCGGGGTCGTCTCCGCTTCCGCCGCACTGCAGCCGGACGACGGGCTGCGCGCGATCCTGGCCAGCGCCGGTTGTGTAGGTGAAGCCGCGCAGGCTGCGCTGGATGCGTTGCGCGACGCGCTGTCGAGGCTGCTGGCAGGGCAGGCGGCGCTGGAGGACGACGCGCGCATGCCGGTGCAGGTGGCGGCAGCCGAGCCGGCGCCCGAGCCGGAGCCGCAGCTGGAGATCGTGGCCGGTTCCGCGAGCCTCGACTATGACGCGGCCATGCTGGAACGCATCCGCAAGCTGCAGATCGGCGACTGGATACAGCTTGCCGCTGCCGACGGTCATTTCGCCCCGGCGAAGGTGTCGTGGATCAGCCCGATCTCGGCGCGGCTGCTGCTGGTGAACCGTCGCGGCATCCGCGTGCTGGTCGCATCGGTGGAGGAGCTGGCGGTCATGGCCAAGCTCGACCGGGTGATCGTGCGCGACGGCGAAACCGCCTTCGAGGACGCCATGCACCAGGTGGTCGGCCGCCTGCAGAGCGTGTCCGGGCGGGCCTGAGCCGCACGCGGCGGCACCACGCGCGCTTCCACGGGGTGGGGCCGGCTTGCTGGTGCCCCCCCGCGCCGGCTAGCCTGCGCGGATGACGACGACACCGGTTCGACTGTTGATCCACGGGGCCACGGGCAGGATGGGGCAGGCCCTGCTGCGCCTGTGCCGCGAGCAGGACACCGGCTGCGAGGTCGTGGCCGCGGTGGCACGGCGGGTCGACGCGCGGGTGGTCGACGGCGTGCCGCAGTTCACCGCCGCGGAACTGGCCGGCGTGCCGGCGTTCGATGTCGCCATCGACTTCAGCCTGCCGGAGGGCTTCGACGCGATCCTGTCGCTGTGCGTTGCGCGCGGCGCGGCGCTGGTGTCCGGCACCACTGGCCTGTCCGATGCGCAGAGGGTGCAGCTGGACGCGGCGGCGACCACCATTCCGCTGGCGTGGGCAAGCAACTTCAGCCTCGGCGTGGCGGTGCTGCACGACCTGGTCGAGCGCGCCGCGAAGCTGCTGTCGGGCTGGGACTGCGACATCGTCGAGGCGCACCACACCCGCAAGCTGGACGCGCCCTCGGGCACCGCGCTGACGCTGGGTGTGGCGGCGCAGGCGGGCGGCGCCGAGCCGCATTACGCATCGATCCGCGCCGGCGACATCGTCGGGGAGCACCTCGTGCAGTTCGCCGCAGCCGGCGAACGCATCGAGCTGGTGCATCGCGCCAGCAACCGCGACATCTTCGCCCGCGGTGCGCTGCATGTCGCGACGCGTCTGTGCGGGCGCGCGCCGGGAAGCTATCGCGTGGCCGAACTGCTGTAGCAGGCGGCCTGCGCGGGTGCTCCGCGACTGCGCGCATCGCGGTTTCCTGCGTCGGGCCAGACGCGACCGATGCGGCGATGCTGGCGTCCGCCGGGTCGCATCGGTACAATTCCCGCTCGCCTAACCCCCTCAGCTCCGAACCGGCAGCCCCGCTTCGGCGCTTTCTTGCAACCTGACGCAGGGCGATGCACTTGAATAATCCCGCCATTCTCGCGCTTGAAGACGGTACGGTCTTCGAGGGCATTTCCGTGGGCGCCCCCGGCCTGTCCGTGGGCGAAGCGGTGTTCAACACCGCGATGACCGGCTACCAGGAGATCCTCACGGATCCTTCCTACGCCCGCCAGCTGGTCATGCTGACCTATCCGCATATCGGCAACACCGGCTGCACCGACCAGGACGACGAGGCCGCGCAGGCCTGGGCCGCCGGGTTGATCGTGCGCGACGTGCCGCGCCGGCCCAGCAACTGGCGCAGCCAGGTGGCGCTGCCGGAATGGCTGCAGGCGCGCGGCATCCGCGCGATCGCCGGCATCGACACCCGCAAGCTGACCCGTATCCTGCGCGAACGCGGCTCGCAGAACGCGGCGCTGCTGGCGGCGGCCAGCCACGACGAGGTGCTGGACGTCGAACACGCCATCGAAGCGGCGCGCAAGTTCCCCGGCCTGAAGGACATGGACCTGGCCAAGGTGGTCAGCACCACCGAACCCTACCGCTGGGGCGAAGGCCAGCTGGACCTCGACAGCAACACGTTCGTGCGCGCGGAGCCGAAGTTCAAGGTCGTGGCCTACGATTTCGGTGCCAAGCGCAACATCCTGCGCATGCTGGCCGAACGCGGTTGCGATGTGCACGTGGTGCCGGCGCAGACGCCTGCGGCCGAGGTGCTGGCGATGCAGCCCGACGGCGTGTTCCTGTCCAACGGCCCGGGCGACCCCGCGCCCTGCGACTACGCGATCGCCGCGATCCGCGAATTCATCAAGGCGAAAATCCCGCTGTACGGCATCTGCCTCGGCCACCAGCTGCTGGGCCTGGCTGTCGGCGCGCGCACCATGAAGATGCCGCACGGCCACCACGGCGCCAACCACCCGGTGCAGGACCTCGACAGCGGCCGGGTGCTGATCACTTCGCAAAATCATGGCTTCTGCATCGACGAGGCCAGCCTGCCGGCGAACGCGCGGGTCACCCACCGCTCGCTGTTCGACGGCACCAACCAGGGCATCGAACTGACCGACGCACCGGCGTTCAGCTTCCAGGGCCACCCGGAAGCGAGTCCCGGCCCGCAGGACGTGTCGCCCCTGTTCGACCGTTTCGTTGCGTTGATGGAGAAGAACAACAATGCCTAAGCGCACCGACCTCAAGACCATCCTCATCATCGGCGCCGGCCCCATCGTGATCGGCCAGGCTTGCGAGTTCGACTACTCCGGCGCCCAGGCGTGCAAGGCGCTGCGCGAGGAGGGCTACCGGGTGGTGCTGGTGAACAGCAACCCGGCCACGATCATGACCGACCCGGACATGGCCGACGCGGTCTACATCGAGCCGATCAACTGGCAGACGGTCGAGAAGATCATCGCCAAGGAAAAGCCCGACGCGATCCTGCCGACCATGGGCGGGCAGACCGCGCTGAACTGCGCGCTGGACCTGGCCGACAACGGCGTGCTGGAGAAATACGCCGTCGAGCTGATCGGCGCCAAGCGGGACGCCATCCGGATGGCCGAGGACCGCGAGCTGTTCAAGCAGGCGATGACCGAGATCGGGCTGGAAAGCCCGCGTTCGGAAGTGGCCAAGAGCTACGAACAGGCGGTGGAGATCCAGGCCAGCGTCGGCTTTCCCACCATCATCCGCCCGTCCTTCACCCTCGGCGGGACCGGCGGTGGCATCGCCTACAACCGCGAGGAGTTCGAGGAAATCGTCAAGCGCGGCCTCGAGCTGTCGCCGACCGGCGAAGTGCTGATCGAGGAATCGGTGCTGGGCTGGAAGGAGTTCGAGATGGAAGTGGTCCGCGACACCGCGGACAACTGCATCATCGTGTGCAGCATCGAGAATTTCGACGCGATGGGCGTGCACACCGGCGACTCGATCACCGTTGCGCCGGCGCAGACCCTGACCGACAAGGAATACCAGCGCCTGCGCGACGCCTCCATCGCGGTGCTGCGGAAGATCGGCGTCGATACCGGCGGCAGCAACGTGCAGTTCGGCATCAATGCGAAGGACGGCCGCGTGGTCGTCATCGAGATGAATCCGCGCGTGTCGCGTTCGTCGGCACTGGCCTCGAAGGCGACCGGCTTCCCGATCGCCAAGGTCGCGGCCAAGCTGGCGGTGGGCTACACGCTGGACGAGCTGAAGAACGAGATCACCGGCGGGCTGACCCCGGCGTCGTTCGAGCCGAGCATCGACTACGTCGTCACCAAGATCCCGCGCTTCGCGTTCGAGAAGTTCCCCGCCGCCGATGCGCGCCTGACCACCCAGATGAAGTCGGTGGGCGAGGTGATGGCGATCGGCCGCAGCTTCCAGGAGTCGTTGCAGAAGGCG
>JANJSW010000156.1 GCA_024711415.1 Thermomonas sp.
CACGGCGAGTCGCGGAGCGCATCGATCGCCTGCCCGACCACCCCGTTCGCGGCGGCCCGGTTCACCGGGATCACGCCCTGCCAGCGCAGCAGCGGGCCCAGCATCGGGATGCGGAACAGGCTGTGCTTGCCCAGGATCGACAGGCGCAGCCCCATCGCCAGCTTGGCTGCGATGCCCCAGACGCCGTCCCAGTTGGAGGAATGCGGCGCCGCGATCAACACCGCGCGCGGCACGTCGGGCAACGCGCCGACCATGCGCCAGCCGCCCAGCCGCAGCACGCTGCGCCCCAGCCACTCCATCGCGCGGTTGCGCGGCATCCGCGGCGCGTGTTCCGGCAGCGCCAGCGCGACACCCCCCCGATCCCGGCTCACTCCCAACCCCGTCCGCTGCGCCCCTGCTTGATGCTCGCACGCCCGCGCTTCTCGCCCAAGCGCCGCTCCTTCGAACCGCGGGTCGGCTTGGTGGCGATGCGCGGGGTGGGCGCATGCAGGCCGCTTTCGATGAACGCCGCCAGCCGCGCCCGCGCGTCCTCGCGATTGCGCTCCTGGGTGCGGAAGCGCTGCGCCGACAGCACCAGCACGCCGTCGCCGGTCACCCGCCGGTCGCGCTTGGCCAGCAGCCGCGCCCGCACCGGCTCCGGCAATGAAGGAGAACCCGCGACATCGAAGCGCAGCTCGACCGCGGTAGCGACCTTGTTGACGTTCTGCCCACCCGGCCCCGACGCGCGCACGAAGCGTTCGATCAGTTCATCGTCGTCGATGGCAAGCCGGCCGATCTGCATGCCGCGATTCTAATGGCAGCGCTGTCCCGGCCCGCAACGCGCGCGCCGCAATGTCTTCGCGATTGCCGCATCCGACCTCGGCTGCGAAGATGCCGCCTCCTTTTTCCCCCGGAGTCGCTCCATGCGCCGCATCGGCCTGTCGCTTGCCCTGCTGTTCGCCTTCTCGCCTGCCGCCCTCGCCCAGACCGCCGCGCAGCCGCCGGCCGCGGAATCCGCCAGCGCCGCCGACGTCGACCGCCTGCTGCAAGCCATGGACATGAAGACGATGATGGCCGGGATGATGCAGCAGATGCAGGGCGCGCAGGAGAAGATGCTGGCCGACGCGTTCGGCGCCGATCTCGACGCGGCCAGGCGCGCGAAGATGCAGGAAGCGATGGCGACCAGCAGCACCATCATCAACAAGCATCTGTCGTGGGAAGCGCTGGAGCCGGTGGTGCGCAAGGTCTACACGCAGGTCTTCAGCCGGCGCGAAGTGCAGGCGATGACCGCGTTCTACGCCAGCCCGGAAGGCGCCTCGATCCTGAAGAAGTCGCCGCAGGCGATGGCCCTGACCATGCAGGAAATCCAGCCGGCGATGCTGGCGGCGATGCAGGAAGTGAAGGCCGCCATCGAGCAGCAGGCGGCCGCCGCGAAGTAAGCCCTACCGTGCTGGCGCGTCGAACAGCGCCAGCGCCTTTTCGAACTCCGCATCCGCCGGCGCCAGCGCTTCGATGCGCGCGCCGGTATGCGGATGGGTGAACGCCAGCCGGCGCGCGTGCAGCAGCATGCGATGGATGCCGAGGCCGCGGAAGCTGCGGTTGTGGCGGCCGTCACCATGGCTGGAATCGCCGATCAGGTGATGCGACAGGTGCTTGAGGTGGCGGCGGATCTGGCGGAACCGGCCGGTCTTCGGCGAGGCCCGCAACCACGCATAGCGCGAGGTGGGAAAGCCCGCCGAAGGCAGCGCCAGCTCGCAGGTGGCCAGCACCTCGAAGGCGGTCTGCGCCGGTGTCTTCAGCGGCTTGCCGGGGCCGCCGTCCAGGTCGTGGTCGACCACGAACGCCCGCTCCGCGGGCCAGCCGCGGCAAATCGCCCAGTAGTCCTTCTCCACCTCGTGCGACATCAGCGTCTTGCCCAGCGCTGACGCGGTCTCGCGGTCGAACGCGAGCAGCAGGCAGCCGCTGGTGGCGCGATCCAGCCGATGCACCAGGAAGATCGGCCGGCCGAACTGTTCGCGCAGGCGGTCCGCCGCGAAGTCGGTTTCGCCCCGCGCCAGCGCGCTGTCATGGACCATCAGCCCGGCCGGCTTGCAGACCACGGCCAGCGTGTCGTCGCGGTAGAGGACGGGCAACGCGGGGGCATCGGACATCGGCGGCGGTCATCGGCGGGAGGACGCACATTGTCCCGGCAATCGCCCGCCGCCGCATGCCCGATGCACGCCGGTGGCTTCCCGCCGACCGACCGCTGGCGCTAGAGTCGCGTGGTGCGCCGCGCAGCCCCGGTCTGGCGCCCGACGAGGCAGGCCATGGCGCCCGAGACACCCGCAGGCTCGCTACCTCCCACCGGCGCGGAACCGGTATTCCATGCGCGCGGGCTGGGCAAGGTCTACCGCATGGGCGATGTCCAGGTCACCGCCCTGCGCGATGTCGACCTGGACATTCGCCGCGGCGAGTTCGTGGTCCTGCTGGGCCCCTCCGGCAGCGGCAAGTCCACCCTGCTCAACATCCTCGGCGGACTGGATACGCCCACCAGCGGCGAGGTCGCCTACTGCGATCACCGCCTCGACGGCGCGGGCGAAGCGGCGCTCACCCGCTTCCGCCGCGACCACGTCGGCTTCGTGTTCCAGTTCTACAACCTCATCCCCAGCCTGACCGTGCGCGAGAACGTGCAGCTGGTGGCCGACATCGCCGCCGATCCGATGCCGGTGGACGCGGCGGTGGCGATGGTCGGGCTGGCGGCCCGCGCCGACCACTTCCCCGCCCAGCTGTCCGGCGGCGAGCAGCAGCGGGTGGCGATCGCCCGCGCCATCGTCAAGCGGCCCGCGGTCCTGCTGTGCGACGAGCCGACCGGGGCACTCGACTACCAGACCGGCAAGCTGGTCCTGGAGACCATCGAGAAGGCCAACCGCGAGCTGGCCACCACGGCGATCGTGATCACCCACAACGCCGCGATCGCCGCGATGGCCGACCGCGTCATCCACCTCGGCGACGGCCGCATCCAGCGGATCGACGCCAACGCGCACAAGCTGCGGCCATCGGAGTTGTCGTGGTGACGGGGACAGGCCGGTGCGCGCGCTAGACCGCAAGCTGCTGCGCGACCTGCGCCTGCTGTGGAGCCAGGCGCTGACCATCGCACTGGTGGTGGCCAGCGGCGTGGGCGGCTTCGTCGCCACCCTGAGCGCGGTGGAGTCGCTGACGGCCGCACGCGACGGCTACTACGCCACATCGCGTTTCGCCGACGTGTTCGCCGCGGTCGAGCGCGCGCCCGACACGCTGGCCGCGCGCCTGCGCGACCTGCCGGGCGTGGCCGACGTGCAGACCACCGTCGAGCACACGGTGCGGGTGAACGTGACCGGCACCGGCGATGCATTGCTGGGACACCTGGTCGGCCTCGACCCGGCGCATCCACAACGGATGAACCGGGTCAGCCTGCGCACCGGCCGCATGCCCGGCAGCGGGGCGGCGGATTCGGGCGGCGCGGTGGACGCGCTGGTGTCGGAGGGCTTCGCGCGCGCCCATGGGCTTGCCCCCGGCGACCAGGTACAGGCGCTGGTGAACGGCAAGCACAGGTCACTGCGCATCGTCGGCATCGCGCTGTCGCCGGAATACATCTTCGCCGGCTTCGGCGGGATGCCGGACACGCGCGGGTTCGGCGTGTTCTGGGTGGACCGGGACTTCCTGGCGGCGGCCTACGACATGCGCGGGGCGTTCAACCGGATCGCGATCAAGCGCGCGCCCGGCGCCGCGGAGCAGGCGGTGGTCGCCGCGGTGGAGCGGATCATCGCCCGCTATGGCGGGCGCGAGGCACACGGCCGCGCCAGCCAGGCCTCGCACGCGATGCTGGAGAACGAGATCCGCGAACAGCACGTCCTGGGGACGGTGCTGCCGTCGATCTTCCTGCTGGTCGCGGCGTTCCTGATCAACGTGGTGGTCTCGCGGCTGGTCGCAGCGCAGCGCGAACAGATCGCGGCGCTGAAGGCGCTGGGCTACCCGGGCCGGGCGATCGGCGGCTACTACCTGAAGCTGGTGCTGGCCATCATCGCCGTCGGCGCCGCGCTCGGGTTGCTGCTGGGCAAGTGGCTGGGACGGATGCTGCTGGGCCTGTACGCCGACTTCTTCCGCTTCCCGGCGCTGGATCATGTGCTGGCGCCATGGCTGGCGGTGGCCAGCCTGGCCATCGTGCTGGTCGCGGCGCTGGCCGGCAGCCTCAACACCGTGCTCGCCACCGTGCGCATGCCACCGGCCACGGCGATGCACCCGCCCGCCCCCGGCCGCTACCGGCGCACGCTGGTGGAGCGGTTGGGGCTGGTCCGGCTGCCGCCGACCCTGCGCATGATCCTGCGCAACATGGAGCGCCACCCGTGGCGCGCCGGACTGTCGCTGGCGGGGGTGGTCGCAGCGGTGGCGATGGTGGTGACCGGCAACTTCTTCCGCGATGCCATCGAGGAGGTGGTGGACAGCAAGTTCCGGGTAGAGATGCGTGGCGACGTGGCGCTGTGGACGCCGCGCCCGGTGACCGGCGATGCGTGGCGCGAAATCGGGCGCCTGCCCGGCGCGGTGGCGGTGGAACCGGGCCGCGAGGTGGTGGTGCGCCTGTCCAACGGACACCGCACCGAGCGGGTGGCGCTGCAGGGGGCGGCGGCCGAACCGAGCCTGCGCCGCATCATCGACGTCGATGGCCGGCAGTGGCGGCCACCGGTGGATGGCCTGCTGCTGACCGACCGGCTGGCGGACAAGCTCCACCTGCAGGTCGGCGATCCCGTGCGGGTGGAGGTGCTGGAGGGCGATGGGCGGTCCCGCATCCTGCCCCTGGCCGGCACGGTGCGCGACATGATGGGGCTGAACGCCTACATGGAGCGTCGCGCCCTCAACCGCCTGCTCGGCGAAGGCGAGGTGGCCAACCAGTTCACCGTCGCCCTCGACCGCGGCGGCGAGGCCGGTTTCCTGCGCGCCGCGCGCGCGGCCCCCCGCATCGCCGGCGCCTTCAGCAAGGCCACCCTGTGGCGCAACATGCAGGACATCAGCGCACGCAACATCCGCGTGATGAGCGCGATCCTCACCACCTTCGCGGTCGTCATCGCGGTGGGCGTGGTCTACAACAACGCCCGAATCGCGCTGGCCGAGCGCAGCTGGGAGCTGGCCAGCCTGCGCGTGCTCGGCTTCACCCGCGCGGAAGTCTCCGGCCTGCTGCTGGGCGAACTGGCGCTGGTGATCGCGCTGGCGCTGCCGCTGGGCATGCTGGCGGGCGACGGGCTGGTCCACCTGATCGTGGGCCTGCTGCGCAGCGACCAGTTCTTCTTTCCGGTGACAATCCTGCCGCGCACCTACGCCTGGGCGTGCCTGGCCGTGGTCGCGGCCGGGCTGGCCAGCGCGCTGGTGGTGCGGCGGCGGATCGACCGGCTGGACATGGTCGCGGTCCTCAAAACGAGG
>JANJSW010000168.1 GCA_024711415.1 Thermomonas sp.
CGGCTGGCCTCGCGCGGATCAGGGTGCGGCGGCCTGCACCGAGGCCACCCACGCGCGGATCTGCGACTCCAGCACCGGCAGCGGCACCGAGCCCTGGGAGAGGATGGCATCGTGGAAGGCGCGCACGTCGAACTTCGGCCCCAGCGCGGCTTCCGCCTCGCGGCGCAGGCGCATGATGGTGAGCTCGCCCAGCTTGTAGCTCAGCGCCTGCCCCGGCCAGCTGATGTAGCGGTCGACCTCGGTGGTCACCTCGTGCTCGGACAGCGCGGTGTTGTCGCGCAGGTAGGCCAGCGCCTGTTCGCGGGTCCAGCCCTTGTGGTGGACGCCGGTGTCGATGACCAGCCGGCAGGCGCGCCACATCGCGTAGGTCAGCCGGCCGAAATCGTCGTAGGGCGTCTCGTAGATGCCCATCTCCTTGCCCAGCCATTCGCTGTACAGGCCCCAGCCCTCGCCGTACGCGCTGATGTATTCCTTGCGGAAGCCCGGTACCTCGCCCTGCTCCTGCGCCAGCGAACCCTGCAGCGCATGGCCGGGGGCGGATTCGTGCAGGGTCAGCGCCGGCAGGTTGTAGAGCGGCCGGCTGGGCAGGTCGTAGGTGTTCACCCAGTAGGTGCCCGCGCCGCCGCGACCGGCGGTCCAGAACGGCGCGATCGCCGGCGGCACCGGCACGATGGTGAAGCGGCCGCGCGGCAGGGTGCCGATGATCTTGCCGATCTGCCCGTCCACCCGCTTGCTGATCCAGGCGGCGTGGCTGAGCAGTTCCTGCGGGGTCTTGGCATAGAACTGCGGGTCGGTGCGCAGGAAGGTCAGGAAGTCGTTGAAACGGGTTGCCTTCGACTTCCCTTCGAAACCCAGCCCGTCGATGATCGCCTCCATCTCCGCGCGGATGCCGGCCACTTCCTGCAGGCCGATGGCGTGGATCTGGTCCGGGGTCAGGTCCAGGGTGGTGTACTTGCGGATCTGCTCGCGGTACCAGGCCTCGCCGTTCGGCATCGCCTCGGCCGCCAGCGTGGTGCGCGCCTTCGGCATGTAGTCGTCGCGGAAGAACGCCAGCAGGTGGGCGAAGGCCGGGATCACCGCGTCGCGGATTGCGGCGCGGCCCTCGGCGCGCAGGGCGTCCTGCTCGGCGGCGGGAATGGCGGCCGGCATGGTCTTGTAGGGCGCCCACAGCGACGCGGCTTCCGGATCCTTCAGCTCCGCGGTCGCCGCGATCGAAACGTCGCGGCCCGGCAGCACCGCGCGCGGCACCGAGAAGCCGCGCGCCAGACCGGTGCGCATGTTGGCGATCTGCTGGTCGAAGTAGCGCGGCACGTCGCGCAGGCGCGCCGCGTAGGCGCGGTAGTCGTCGGCGCTGCGCAGGTTGGCGCGGGCCATGAAGTCGAGGTTGGACCAGAACGAGCTGTCGGAATTGAACGGCATCTCGTGGTCGCGCAGGCGGATCTCCGCCGCCTTGTGTTCGATCTGCGGGCGGTAGATCGCGTAATTCACCTGCTCGGCCGGCGACAGCGCGGCCACGTCGATGCCGTCGAGCTGGCGCAGCACGCCATCGAGATAGGCCAGTTGACCTTGCAGCGCGTTCGGGCCGACGTCGGGCAGGCTGCGCGCGGGCGCGCGGCTGCCCTCGTCGCTGTCCTCGGTCCATGCGCCGGCCTGCTGCATCCGCCACTGCCATTCGGCTTGGTAGATCGCGCGGAATGCGCTGTCGGCGGCATGGGTCGATTGGGCGGCGGCCGGCGCGGCGGGCGCGGTCTGTGCGTGGGCGAAGGCGGACGACAGGTACAGGGCCAGCAGGCTGGCGCGGACAATGGACTTCACGGGGCGGGAACCGGCGGTGGCAGGGTGCCGGGATCGTAGCACCGCGGCACGCGGCTCAATGGCCGGCGCGGTCGCGCTTCCAGCCGCGGTGGCGGATGTCCAGGTACAGGCTGTAGCAGGCGGTGAAGCTGGGGAACAGGTTCTGCAGGATGCCCACGGCGTCGTTCTTGCCGAAGATGAAATAGCTCAGAGTCATCAGGCTGCCGAGGATGCTCATGTACCAGAACAGCCGCGGGATCACCGGCTTGCCGTGGCGCTTGCTGGCGATGAACTGCACCAGCCAGCGGCCGCCGAACATCAGCGCGCCGACCAGTCCGATCAGCTTCCACGGACTCATGTGGATGCCGGTCCAGGCCAGCGCGGCCAGCGGCGTGTCCATGAAGCCGACCGGCGGCGCCGCCAGCAGCGCGATCACCGCGGCAGTTCCTCGGTGCCGGTACGGCGGCTGCGCTGGATCAGCCAGGACACGCCGAACAGGTCCTTGATGCCGACGAGGGCGCGGCCGAGGTTGTTGTACTTGGACACGACGGCGGTGCGGTGGCGGTGATTCACCGGCACGCTGACGGTCTGCCAGCCGGCGCGCTGCATCAGCGCCGGCAGGTAGCGGTGCATATGGTCGAAGTAGGGCAGGTCGAGGAAGGCCTCGCGCGCGAACAGCTTGATGCCGCAGCCGGTGTCGGGCGTGGCGTCGCGCAGCATGCGGCTGCGGATCGCATTGGCGAACTTCGACGCCCAGCGCTTGCTGCCGCTGTCCTGGCGGTTGACCCGCCAGCCGGCGAACAGCTTCACCTCCGCTGCCGAGGCATCGCGCTTGGCCAGCAGGCCGGGTATGTCGGCCGGGTCGTTCTGGCCGTCGCCGTCGAGGGTGGCGATCCACGGCGCGCGCGCGGCCTTGACCCCGTTGCGCACCGCGGTGCTCTGGCCGGCGTTGGCCAGGTGGCGGATCACACGCAGTTCCGGCGTCGCCGCCTGCAGCTCGCGCAGGCGCGCCAGGGTGGCATCGCGGGAGGCGTCGTCCACGTACACGATCTCGAAGTCGACCCGGCCGCGCAGTGCGGCCAGGATCTCGCCGACCAGCGGGGCGACGTTGTCTTCCTCGTTATGAACCGGGACGACGACGGAGAGTTGCGGCGATCCGCTCATGCGCGCTGTGCCCTCACGACCGGTTGCGCAGCCGCTCCAGCACGCCGTCCAGCGCGTCGAGGTTGGCGTAGTGGATCACCAGCTTGCCCTTGTTGCCGCGGCCGTTGAGCACGTTGACCTTGCTGCCCAGCGTCTCCGACAGCTCGCGCTCCAGCGCGGCGATGTCGGCCTGCGGGGCCTTCGCCTTGGGCGCGGATTTCTTCGGCTCCACCGGCACCTTGCCGGCGGCGATCTGCTGCACCCGGTGCTCGACCTGGCGCACGGACCAGCCCTCCTCGGCCGCCTGTTTCGCCAGTGCAATGGCCATCGGTTCGGCCAGCGGCAGCAGCGCGCGCGCGTGGCCCATTTCGATCGCGCCGGTCTGCACCAGCACGCGCACGGCGTCCGGCAGCTCCAGCAGGCGCAGCAGGTTGGACACCGCGGCGCGCGAGCGGCCCACCGCCTCGGCGGCGGCGGCGTGGGTCAGGTCGAACTCGTCGATGAGCCGCTGCAGCGCCTGCGCTTCCTCCAGCGGGTTGAGGTCCTCGCGCTGGATGTTCTCGATCAGCGCCATCGCCACCACGGTGCGGTCGTCGACTTCGCGCACCACCACCGGCACTTCGGTCAGGCCCGCGCGCTGCGACGCGCGCCAGCGGCGCTCGCCGGCGATGATTTCGTAGGTGCGGCCGCCCTTGCCGTCGGCGCCGAGGCGCTCGCGCACCACGATCGGCTGGATCACGCCCTGCGCGCGGATCGACGCGGCCAGTTCCTCCAGCTTGGCGTCGTCCATGGTGCGGCGCGGCTGGTACTTGCCCGAGACCATCGCATCCACCGGCAGCGTGCGCAGCACGTCGCCCGGCATCGCCTGCAGCGCCGGTGCCTCCGCCGCGGCCTTGGGGCCGAGCAGCGCTTCCAGTCCGCGGCCAAGGCCGCGCTTCTTGGCACCGCCCTTCGCGGCCTCCTTGCCAGCAGTCATGCGGCGGTCTCCTTCAGTTTCTGGCTGCGCTCGCGCTGGCGGCGCAGGACTTCGCCGGCGAGACCAAGGTAGGCCACGCTGCCGCGGCTGGCCTTGTCGTAGCCGAGGATGCTTTGGCCGTGGCTGGGCGCTTCGGCGAGGCGCACGTTGCGCGGCACGATGGTGCGGAACACGAGGTCGCCGAAATGGTTGGTGAGCTCGGCCGACACCGCGTTGGCGAGGTTGTTGCGCACGTCGAACATGGTGCGCAGCACGCCTTCGATCTCGAGCTGCGGATTGAACCGGCCCTTCAGGCCCTCGATGGTGTCGATCAGCGCGGACAGGCCTTCCAGCGCGTAGTACTCGCACTGCATCGGCACCAGCACGGAATCCGCCGCGGTGAGCGCGTTGAGGGTGAGTACCGACAGGGAGGGCGGGCAGTCGATCAGCACGAAGTCGTAGCCGCCGCGCAGGGTTTCCAGTGCCGCCTTCAGCCGCCCCTCGCGGTTGGCCGCGTCCATCAGCTGGATCTCGGCGGCGGTCAGGTCGATGTTGCCGGGCAGCAGGTCGTAGCCGTCGGCGCAGCGCACCACCGCGTCCGCCGGCAGCGCCTCGCCCAGCAGGACGTCGGTCACCGAGGCGTCGAGCTCGCGCTTGTCGACCCCGCTGCCCATGGTGGCGTTGCCCTGCGGATCCAGGTCCACCAGCAGCACGCGCTTGGGTGTCCGCGCCAGCGCGGCGGCGAGGTTGACGGCGGTCGTGGTCTTGCCGACCCCGCCCTTCTGGTTGGCAATGGCGATGATGCGGGCCATGCGGCGTGTGTTCCCGAGGCTGGGCCTGCGCCGGGGCAGGCAGGCGACAGAGGATTATGCCTTATGCCCGGGACCGGACGATTTCCAGCAGATGGCGTTCGGCGGAAAGCCCCGGCACGCGCAGCGGATGGACCGCGGCGACCCGCCAGCCCGCCGGCAGCGCGGCGATCTCGTCTTCGGGCAGCACGCCCTTCATTGCCAGCAGCCTGCCGTCGGGCCCGGGCAGGTGCCCGCCCAGCTCCAGGATGAGCGGCAGGGTGGCCAGCGCGCGCGCGGTGATGGCATCGAAGGTGGTGCCGGGCCGGAAGGCCTCGATCCGCGATTCCGCCACCTGCACGTTGGCCAGCTTGAGCTGGCGCACCGCCTCGCGCAGGAAACGGGCCTTCTTGCCGTTGCTTTCGACCAGGGTGACCTGCAGGTTCGGCGTGGCGATGGCCAGCGGGATGCCGGGCAGGCCGGGGCCGGTGCCGAGGTCCGCGAGCGTGGCGATGTCGCGCACGAACGGCTGCATCGCCAGCGAGTCCAGCAGGTGCTTGGACAGCATCTCGCGCGGGTCGCGGACCGCGGTGAGGTTGTAGGTGGCGTTCCAGCGCGCCAGCAGCGCCAGGTAGTCCAGCAGCGGCGGCGCCAGTGCGGGATCGAGCGAGAGTTGCGCAAGCCCGGCTTCAAGCTCGGGGCGCAGGGCGTTGGTGTCCACGGTCATGTGCACAGTATGCCGCGGCGCGTGGCGCCTTCACGCGCCGTCGGCATCGCTGAACGCCCAGTCAGCAGCGCGAACGCGGCCATCACGCGGGCTGGGGAAGACTGCGTCCGTCCGCCGCGATCATGCGCCGGTGCAAGGCAAGCCAGCCCATCCGGGCCCCCAACTTCCCACAGGAGGCACGCAATGAATCTCATCATCTGGTTGATCATCGGCGGCATCATCGGCTGGCTGGCCAGCCTGGTCATGAAGACCGACGGCCAGCAGGGCATCATCCTCAACGTCGTCGTCGGCATCGTCGGTTCGTGGCTCGGCGGCTGGCTGATCGCCCCGCTGATCGGTGGCGCCGGCGTGATGGCCTACGTGTCCGCCTTCCTCGGCGCGATCATCCTGCTCGCCATCGTCAACCTGTTCCGTCGCGGCCGGGTGCGCTGAAACCCGGCACGACAGGGATGTCGCGACAGGGATGTCTTGCGAAGGCCCGGTAACCCCGGGCCTTCGTTTTGCGTGAAGCGTCGGCCGGATCAGCCCAGCACGACGAAGGCCGGCGCGTGGTCGCTGGGGCGTTCCCACTGGCGCGGCGTGCGGTCGATGCCCGATGCCACCGCCGCATCTCGGAGCCCCTCCGAGACCAGGGTCAGGTCGATGCGCAGGCCGAGGTTGCGGCGGAACGCCGCCTGCCGGTAGTCCCACCAGCTGAAGATGCCGCCCTCGGCGTTGTGCAGGCGGAAGCCGTCATGCAGCCCCAGCGCCAGCAGCCGCTGCAATGCTTCGCGCTCGGCGGTGGAGGTCAGGATGTGGTCGTCGTTCCAGACCGCCGGATCGTGCACGTCGCGGTCGTCCGGGGCGATGTTGAAATCGCCCAGCACCACCAGCTTCGGATACCTGCGCAGCTCGTCGCTCAGCCAGGCATGCACGGCTTCCAGCCAGCGCAGCTTGTAGGCGTATTTCTCGGTGCCCACGTCCTGGCCGTTGACCACGTACAGGTTGACGATGCGCACGCCATCGACGGTGGCCGCGATCGCCCGCGCCTGCGGATCGTCGAAGCCGGGGATGGCGATCTGCATGTCGGTGATGCTGCGCTCGCGGGCCAGGATCGCCACGCCGTTGTAGGTCTTCTGGCCGTGGAAGACGCTGCGGTAGCCGGCCTCCAGCAGCGCGTCGTCCGGAAAGCGGTGGTCTTCCAGCTTGGTTTCCTGCAGCCCCACCACGTCCGGCGCGAACTCGGCCAGCCACTGCTGCAGCTGCGGCAGGCGCACGTTGAGGGAATTGACGTTCCAGCTGGCGATTTTCATGCCGGCAAGCCTAGCGCCCGCGCCGGCGGGCGTCGAATGCGATGCGGCCTGCGCCGGTTATTTCGCCAGCCAGCGCACCAGCGCATCGACCTTGCCGCGGTAGGGCGGCTTGATCCAGTCGCTGGCCGCGAGCCGCGATTGCTGGAACACCGGCAGCAGCTTGCTGAAGGTATCGAAGCCGAACTGGCCGTGCAGCGCGCCGATGCCGCTGGGGCCCACGCCGCCGAACGGCAGCTCGTGCACCCCGAAGTGGACCAGGGTGTCGTTGACGGTGACGCCGCCGGCCAGCGTGTCGGCCAGGATGCGCTCGATGCTGGCGCGATCATGGCTGAACGGATACAGCGCCAGCGGGCGTTCGGTGCGGTTGACCTGGGCGATGGCGTCATCGAGGCGCGCGTAGCTGCGGATCGGCAGCACCGGCCCGAAGATTTCGTGCTGCATCACCGTCGCCTCGTCCGGCGGGTCGACCACCAGCGTCGGCGGCAGCAGGCGTTCGGCAGCGACACGGGCAGGGTCGATCGAAATCAGTTCGATCACCTGACAGCCGCGCGCACGCGCGTCGGCCAGGTAGCCCTGCAGGCGCTGCAGCTGCGCGTCGTTGATGATGCGGGTGTAGTGACGGGCATCGCCCAGGTCGCCGAAGCGTGCCACCACCTCTTCGCGCAGCGCGGCGACGAAGGCGTCGCGACGCGGCGCATCCACCAGCGCGTAGTCGACGCCGATGCAGGTCTGCCCGGCGTTGAACCATTTGCCGCTGGCGATGCGCGCGGCCGCGGTCTTGAGCGGGTAGTCCGCGCACACGATGGCCGGCGCCTTGCCGCCAAGTTCCAGGGTGACCGGGGTGAGGTTGGGCGCAGCCGCGGCCATCACCTTGCGCCCCACCGCGGTGGAGCCGGTGAACAGCAGGTGGTCGAACGGCAGCGCGCTGAACGCCGCGCCCACTTCGGCCCCGCCCAGCGCCACCGCGACACGATCCTGCGGGAACACCTCCGCCAGCAGCGCACGCAGCCCCTGGCTGGTGCGCGGGGTGTGCTCGGAAGGCTTCAGGAACACGTGGTTGCCGGCGGCGATCGCCGACACCAGCGGCACCAGCGCCAGGTTCACCGGATAGTTCCACGGGCTGATGATCCCGACTACGCCCAGCGGGCTGGGCCGCAGCTGCGCGCGCGCCGGCCAGAACTTCCAGCCGACCCTTGCCCGCCGCGGCTTCGACCACGCGCGCAGCTTGCGCAGGGCGAGGTCGAGCTCGGCCAGCACGATCATCGACTCGGAGATCAGGTTCTCGTGCTGCGAGCGATGGCCGAAGTCGCCGCGGATCGCCGCGTCCATTTCGCCCGCACGCCGGCGGAATGCATCGCGCAGGCGGAGCAGATCGTCGCGGCGCTGTGCATGGTTCGGCTTGTTCGCCTGCCAGGCCATGCGCAGGCGTTCGAGGGTGGGCTGCAGGTCGTGGAGCGGAGTGTCGGCGCTGTCCATACGGGGCAGTGTAGTCGCGCCGGCGCTAGAATCCAGCCATGAACATCCGACCCTATCGCGACATCACTCCCACTCTCGGCGCACGCGCCTACATCGACCCCGTGGCCAGCGTGATCGGCGACGTGGTGCTGGGCGACGACGTCTCCGTGTGGCCGTTCACGGTGATCCGCGGCGACGTCAACTTCGTCCGCATCGGCGACCGCACCAACATCCAGGACGGCTCCGTCATCCACGTCAGCCACGACGGCCCGCACGCCAAGCTGGGCGGCTTCGCCACCCGCATCGGCTCTGATGTGACCATCGGCCACAAGGCGATCATCCACGCCTGCACGATTGAAGATGCGGTGCTGGTGGGCATGGGCGCGATCGTGCTGGACGGCGCGGTGGTGAAGAAACACGCCTTCATCGGCGCCGGCGCTCTGGTGGCGCCCGGCAAGGTGGTGGGCGAGGGCGAACTGTGGCTGGGCAACCCGGCGAAGAAGGCGCGCATGCTCAGCGAGGCCGAGATCGAAGCGCTGTACTACAGCGCCGGCCACTACGTGCGGCTGAAGGATGCGTATCTGGCGGGTGAGGTGGGCTGAGCGGCTGCAGGATGGGATCCGGTTTTGCGGGGGCGGAATCGACAAATGGGGAGATGGGGATGGGCATGTTGAAGGCGGGAGTATTGGCGCTGTTGCTGGCGTCCGCAGGTGCGCAGGCCGGCGATCGGCTGGCGGTGCAGGCGGCCGGCGAGAGCGTGATGACGATGCGGGTGGATGGCGACCTGCTCATCGACACCGAAGGCCGGGTGGCGAGCTACAGTCTGCGCACGGAGCTGGATCCGGCATTGCGAAACATTCTGGACAAGGCGATCCCGGCCTGGCGACTGAGGCCAGTCACCCAAGGTGGCAAGCCGGTCAATGCGAAGACGCCGATGCGGATCATCCTGGCGGCCAGGGAAGTGCCCGCGGGTTACGAGGTACGCATCGACAACGTGGTGTTTGCGCCCATTACCCCGGAAGACCGCGCGGCGGCGAAAGCCTCGCAGCTGGCCGCCCGCGAGCGCGGCGAAACCATCGATGTGGCCGGCGGGCAGCCGGTGTCCATCACCCATCGGAAGATGCAGCCGCCGCTCTATCCGAAGGGACTGATGATTGCCGGAGTGGAAGGAACGGTGCTGCTGAACGTGCGCCTGAATCCCGATGGCACGGTGGCGGAGGCGATGGCGTCCCAGTCCAGTCTGCTGAACGTCAGGGGTCGATCCTCGATAATGGACAAAGCGCGCGCCCTGCTGGAGCAAGAGTCGATGCGGGTGGCCGCGCAGTGGCGCTACACAGTGGATGCAGCGCACCCGGAATTGCTCGATGCCGAGGACCTCACCCTGCGCGTACCGATCGAATTCCGCATGGGTCGGTCAGTGGACAAGGTCGAGCCGTTGAATGGTGTGTGGCGCCATGAATTCCGGGGCCCCAATCTCCCCGTGCCATGGCTGCGGGGCAAGCAAGACGAACAGGTCGTGGGCGTTTCCGATCTTGCCGGCAGCGAACAGTTGGCTGGCAGCACGCCGTTCCGCCTGGTCGACCGCAGTGTGCTGGGCCGGGCGCTTTGACTGCCGGAGTTGCGTGTGATGCGAGGGCGGCGGACCGCCGCCCTCAGTCCGCCGTCACCAGCGCATCGGCGCGGGCGCGCAGTTCGGCATACACCGCTTCGGTTTCCGGGCGCACGCCGTGCCAGAGCAGGAAGCTTTCCGCGGCCTGTTCCACCAGCATGCCGAGCCCGTCCAGCGCCTGCGTGCAGCCGGCGGCGCGGGCCCAGGCCAGGAACCCCACCGCCGCCTCGCCGTAGCTCAGGTCCACCGCCACGCTGCGCTGGCCGGCCAGCGCCATCGGCAGGGCCGGCAGGGTGCCGCCGCGGGTGGCGGACGTGGCGTTGATGAGCAGGTCGAATTCGCCCAGCCGGTCAAGATCGTCAAGGCTGCGCGGATGGACGCGGCCGGGCTCGCCCAGCGCATCCGCCAGCGCCTCGCTGCGTGCCGGCGTGCGGTTGGCCACGTACAGCGAGTGGATGCCGGCATCCAGCAGGGCGGGCGCCACCCCGCGCGCGGCGCCGCCGGCGCCCAGCAGCAGCACGCGGCGCTCGCGCAGGTCCAGGCCGTGGCGCTCGGTCAGGTCGCGCACCAGCCCGCTGCCGTCGGTGTTGTCGCCGCGCCAGCCGTCGCCGTCGCGGATCAGGGTGTTGGCCGCGCCGGCGCGCTGCGCGCGGGTGCTGGCATTGCCCATGCACAGGGCGAACGCGTCTTCCTTCAGCGGCAGGGTGACGTTGGCACCGCGCACCTCGCTGGCGGCGAGCTTGGCGGCGAAGTCGGCGTGGCCGGCCTCGATGGCGACGTACTCCATCGCGATACCGCATTGCCGCGCGAACGCGGCATGGATGCGCGGTGACTGCGAGTGGCCGATGGGGGATCCGAAAACGGCGTAGCGTTGCATGTGCTGCTCCCTGCCTGTCATCGCGCCGCTGCGGCGCACGCCTGTCGGATCAGGCCTTCATCCAGCGCGCGGCGTCCAGCGCGAAGTAGGTGAGGATGCCGTCGGCGCCGGCGCGCTTGAACGCGGTCAGCGCTTCCATCGCCACCATCTTCTCGTCGATCCAGCCGTTGGCGGCGGCGGCCTTGATCATCGCGTACTCACCGCTGACCTGGTAGGCGTAGGTCGGGCGCTTGAAGTGCTGTTTCACCCGGTACAGCACGTCCAGATACGGCAGGCCCGGCTTCACCATCACCATGTCGGCGCCTTCGGCGAGGTCGA
>JANJSW010000193.1 GCA_024711415.1 Thermomonas sp.
ACCAAATGGGCCGACAACCTGATCGAGGCAATCGACCGCAGCCGCGACACCACGCTGGCGCGTTTCCTGTTTGCGCTCGGCATCGAACACGTCGGCGAAAGCACCGCCAAGGCATTGGCGCAGTGGTTCGGCGACCTCGAACTGATCCGCAACCTGCCCTGGCCGCTGTTCAAGCGCGTGCCCGACATCGGTGGCGAAGTGGCGCGCGCGCTCGGTCATTTCCTCGACCAGCCCGGCAACCAGCAGGTGATCGACCGACTGCTGGCGCGCGGCGTGCGCATCACCGATGCGCGTGCGCCGAATCCGAAGCTGGCCGAGGCGCTGGACCTGGCGACGCTGCTGGTCGATCTGGAAATTCCGAAAATCACGCCGGTCCGCGCCGCCCAGCTAGGCGGTGCGTTCGCCGACGCACAGGCCCTGCTGGATGCGCCGGTGCACAACCTCGTCACCGCCGGCCTGCCGGCTGAGACCGCCGGCGCGCTGGCGTCGATGGGCCGCGACGAAGCGAAGGAGAAGCTCGAGGCGCTGGGCGCGAAGGCCGCTGGAAGCGTGTCGAAGATGACCTCGTTCGTGGTGGCCGGCAGCGAGGCCGGCTCCAAGTTGGCCAAGGCGGAGGAGCTGGGCATCGAAGTCTGGGACGAGGCGAAGCTGCTGGCCTTCCTGGCGGAGCACGCATGAGCTGGCAGCCGACCGCGCTGGCCGAGGCGCTGCGCCTGCGCGCCGCGTTCAACCGCCTCGTGCGCGAGTTCTTCCACGCCCGCGGGGTGCTGGAGGTGGAAACCCCAGTGCTGTCGCTGGCCGGCAACACCGAGCCGAACATCGCCTCGTTCTCGCTGCAGTTTTCCGGCCGCACCGACGGCGCGCCACGCACGCGCTGGCTGCGCACCTCGCCCGAGTTCGCGCTCAAGCGCCTGTTGGCCGCGGGCATCGGCGATTGCTACGAGCTTGGCCGGGTGTTCCGCGACGGCGAGGCCGGCGGCCGCCACAACCCCGAATTCACCATGCTGGAGTGGTACCGCATCGGTTGGGACCACCTGCGCCTGCTCGACGAAACCGTGGCGCTGGTGCGCGCCGCACTGGCGCTGGTCGGGCGCGACGCCGCGCCGGTGGTCACCAGCTTCCGCGACCTTTACTGGCAGCACCTCCGGCTCGACCCGCTGACTGCCGACATCGATACCTTGCGCAGCGCGCTGGGCGAGGTGCGCATCGATCCCGACGGCCTGACCCGCGACGATTGGCTGGACCTGCTGATGACCCACCGGCTGCAGCCGCTGTTCGGCAGCGACGTGCTGCTGGCGGTGCACGACTGGCCGGCATCGCAGGCGGCGCTGGCGCGCATCCGCGAGGGCGATCCGCCGGTGGCCGAGCGCTTCGAGCTGTACCTGGGCCCGCTGGAGCTGGCCAACGGCTACCACGAGCTGCGCGATGCGCGCGAGCGGCGGGCGCGCTTCGAGCGCGACGAGCTGGTGCGATCGAAGCGCGGCCTGCAGGCGATCCCGCTGGATGCGGCGCTGCTGGCGGCGCTGGAGCAGGGCCTGCCGGAGTGCGCCGGGGTCGCGCTGGGGGTGGACCGGCTGCTGATGGCGTTGCTGGGCACGCCGCGCATCGCCGACGTGCTGGCCTTCGATTTCGCCCGCGCCTGAGCACGGCCGGCGGCCTGCCGGAAAATCTGAATGCGCCGTGTCCGGGGCGGTGGCGAACGCGCTATTTTTGCCTGCGGTTAATCCGGCGCGCCTACAGTCGGAACCGTGAATCGCGCCCATGCCGGGCCGAGCCAGGAGGAGCCAGCCCATGCGTAGCCAGCTTGTCATTGCCGTCGCCCTGTTCGCCGGCTCCGCCGCGGCGCCCGCCGCCGCCCAGTACTACGGCGGCGACGGCTATCGGGATGAGGTCATCCGCTGCGAATCCATCGACGGCCGCACCCGTGAATGTCCCACCGGCGGCGGGCGCGTGCTGCTGGAGCGGCAGATATCGAGGGCGCCGTGCATCGAGGGGCGCAGCTGGGGTTACGGCCGCGGCAGTGTCTGGGTGTCGCAGGGGTGTCGCGCCGACTTCCGCCTGTCCGAGCGGGGCGGCGACCGCTATGGCCGGGACGATGGATATGGCTATGGACAGGGCTACGGCAACATCGTGCGCTGCGATTCCAACGACGGCCGCTACAACCGCTGTGCGTTCCCCGGTCGCGGTCGCGCCGAGCTGGTCCGGCAGGTGTCGCGCTCGGCCTGCATCGAAGGGCGCAGCTGGGGTTCCGAGCGCGGCAGCGTGTGGGTGTCGCAGGGCTGCCGCGGCGAGTTCGCGGTGCGCCGCGGCGGCGGCTGGGACCGCCCGGATTACGGCTATGGCGGCCGCGTGTTCCGCTGCGAATCCAACGACGGGCGCTACGTCGAATGCGCGGCCAACACCCGCGCCGGCGTGCAACTGGTGCGCCAGCTGTCGCGCGCGTCCTGCATCGAAGGCCGCAGCTGGGGCTATGGCCGCAGCGGCATCTGGGTGTCGCAGGGCTGCCGCGCCGAATTCCGCAGCTTCTGATCGAGCCATGCGTGACGGCATCGCGGGGCGCGCAGGGCCCCCGCGATGGCCGTGGTTAAATGCACGCATGAATGATTCCGCCATCGATTACGACCGTTACGACCACGTCCGCCCGATCCGTTGGACCGGGGAAACGCTGGAGCTGCTGGATCAGCGCGTGCTGCCGTTCACCGTGGTGCACGAGATCTGCCGCAGCAGCGACGAGGTGGCCGACGCGATCCGCGCGCTGACCGTGCGCGGCGCGCCGGCCATCGGCATCGCCGCGGCCTGGGGCGTGGTGCTGGCCGGCCGCGGGCTGGAAACGGCCGATGCGGCCGAGGCCTCGCGCCTGCTCGAGCCCGCCATCCAGCGCCTCAACGCCGCCCGTCCCACCGCCGTCAACCTTGCCTGGGCGCTGGCGCGCATGGCCGGCGCGCTGGCCGCGCTGGATCCGGGCGATGACTGGCGCGCGGCGCTGGAGAACGAAGCGCTGGCCATCGAAACCGAAGACCTGGCCGCCAACCGTGCGATGGGGCGCGCCGGCGCCGCACTGATCGCGCCCGGCAGCGGCGTGCTGACCCACTGCAATACCGGCTCGCTGGCGACGGCGGGTTTCGGCACCGCGCTGGGCGTGATCCGCGCCGGCGTGGCCGACGGCCGCATCGCGCGCGTGTTTGCCACCGAGACCCGGCCGTGGAACCAGGGCGCACGGCTGACCGTGTGGGAGCTGGCGCAGGACGGCATCGATGCCACCCTGATCGCCGATGCGGCCGCCTCGCACCTGATGAAGACCGGGCAGGTGCAATGGGTGGTGGTCGGTGCGGACCGCATCTGCGCGAACGGCGATACCGCCAACAAGATCGGCACCTACCAGCTGGCCATCGCGGCGAAGCACCATGGCCTGAAGGTCATGGTGTTGGCGCCGTCTTCCACCGTCGACATGGGCACGGCTTCCGGCGATCTGATCGAGATCGAGGAGCGCGACCCGGCGGAACTGCTGTCGTTCCGTGGCAAGCGCGTGGTGGCCGATGGCGTGCAGGCGTGGAATCCGGTGTTCGACGTGACCCCGCATGCGCTGATCGACGCCATCGTCACCGAAAAGGGCGTGGTGGAACGGCCGGAGGCGGTGCGCATGCGGGCGCTGTTCGTAGCCTGACCCCGCCACATCCATGCCGGCCGGGCCTGCTCGGCTGCGCTTGTACGGCCAAGCGCGGCAAGCGCCGCCCTGCAAGGCCATGCGATGGCGTAAATCCTTGTTTATACGGGCATCGGGGGTGCTTTGGAGGCCTCCGGATGGTATGATTTCCCGTTGCTGAAATCCCCGTGGAACGCGCCTGCGGACTAGCTTTCCGCTGGCGGCGCGCGGGCCGGAAAACACGACAGGAAACGGACGCACGATGGCCGATCTCGCCAAGGAAATCATCCCCGTCAAGCTGGAAGACGAGATGCGCCGCAGCTACCTCGATTACGCCATGAGCGTGATCGTGGGGCGCGCGCTTCCGGACGTGCGGGATGGCCTGAAGCCGGTGCACCGCCGCGTGCTGTTCGCGATGAACGAACTGGGCGCGCACAGCAACAAGCCGTACTACAAGTCGGCGCGCATCGTCGGTGACGTGATCGGTAAATACCACCCGCACGGCGACCAGTCGGTGTACGACACGCTGGTGCGCATGGCGCAGCCGTTCTCGCTGCGCTACCTGCTGGTGGACGGGCAGGGCAACTTCGGTTCGGTCGACGGCGACAGCGCCGCGGCGATGCGTTACACCGAGGCGCGGATGGCGCGGCTCAGCCACGAGCTGATGGCCGACATCGACAAGGACACCGTCGATTTCCAGCCCAACTACGACGAGAAGGAGCTGGAACCCACGGTCATGCCGACCCGGTTCCCGAACCTGCTGGTCAACGGTTCCGCCGGCATCGCGGTGGGCATGGCCACCAACATCCCGCCGCACAACCTGGGCGAGGTTGTGGACGCGCTGCTGGCGCTGATCGACGACCCGCAGATCGACATCGACGGGCTGATGGAATACATCCCCGGCCCGGATTTCCCCACCGCCGGCATCATCAATGGCGTCGGCGGCATCCACGTCGCCTACCGCACCGGCAAGGGCCGGGTGCGCATGCGCGCCAAGGCCGACATCGAAGTGGCCGACAACGGCCGCGAATCGATCATCGTCACCGAGATTCCCTACCAGGTGAACAAGGCGCGGCTGATCGAGAAGATCGCCGAGCTGGTCAAGGAGAAGAAGCTCGAAGGCATCAGCGAGCTGCGCGACGAGTCCGACAAGGACGGCATGCGCATCTACATCGAGGTCAAGCGCGGCGAATCCGCCGAGGTTGTGCTGAACAACCTGTACTCGCAGACCCAGATGGAGTCGGTGTTCGGCATCAACATGGTGGCGCTGGTCGATGGCCGGCCGCGGCTGCTGAACCTCAAGCAGATCCTCGAGGCTTTCGTCCGCCACCGCCGTGAAGTGGTGACGCGCCGGACCATCTTCGAACTGCGCAAGGCGCGCGCACGCGCGCACATCCTCGAAGGCCTGACCGTTGCGCTGGCCAACATCGACGAGATGATCGAGCTGATCAAGACCTCGGAGAACCCGGGCGTCGCCCGCGAGCGCATGCTGGCGCGGCGCTGGCAGCCGGGGCTGGTTGGCGCGCTGCTGGCCGCCACCGGCGCCGAGGCCAGCCGGCCGGAAGACCTGCCTGCCGGCGTCGGTCTGCTGGCGGATGGCTACCAGCTCACCGAGACGCAGGCCCAGCAGATCCTGGAAATGCGCCTGCATCGCCTGACCGGGCTGGAGCAGGAAAAGCTGACCGACGAATACCGCCAGCTGCTGGAGGAAATCGCCGGGCTGATCCTGATCCTCGAAAACCCGGACGTGCTGCTGGAGAAGATCCGCGAGGAGCTGCGCTTGGTCAAGGCCGAGTTCAACGACCCGCGCCGCAGCGAGATCCGCGCCTCCGAGGAAGACCTGGACATCCTCGACCTGATCGCGCCGGAGGACGTGGTGGTCACGCTCTCCCACGCCGGCTACGCCAAGCGCCAGCCCGCCACCACCTACCGCGCGCAGAAGCGCGGCGGCAAGGGCCGCAACGCGGCGGCGACCAAGGACGAGGATTTCATCGACCAGCTGTGGCTGGTCAATACCCACGACACCCTGCTTACCTTCACCAGCCACGGCCGCGTGTTCTGGCTGCCGGTGTACCAGCTGCCGGAGGCCGGACCGAACGCGCGCGGCCGCCCGATCATCAACTGGATCCCGCTGGAAGAAGGCGAGAAGGTGCAGGCGGTGCAGCCGGTGCGCGAATACGAGGAGGGCAAGTACGTGTTCTTCGCCACCCGCAACGGCACCGTCAAGAAGACCCCGCTGACCGAGTACGCGTTCCGGCTGGCGCGCGGCAAGATCGCCATCAACCTGGCCGAGGGTGATGCGCTGGTGAACGCCGAACTGTCCGACGGCACCCGCGACATCATGCTGTTCGCCAGCAACGGCAAGGCCGTGCGCTTTGGTGGCGACAGCGTGCGCCCGATGGGCCGCACAGCCACCGGCGTGCGCGGCATGAAGCTGGCCGACGGCGAGGAAGTGCGCAGCCTGATCGTGGTGGATGGCGATGGCGACGTGCTCACCGCCAGCGAGCGCGGCTTCGGCAAGCGCACCCCGATCGAGGAATTCCCGAAGAAGGGCCGCGGCACCCAGGGCGTGATCGCGCTCAAGACCAACGAGCGCAATGGCACGCTGGTCGGTGCCATCCAGCTCACCGAGCGCCACGACGTGCTGTTGATTTCCGATGGCGGCACCCTCGTGCGCACCCGCGCCGCGGAGATCGCGCAGGTCGGCCGCAACACCCAGGGCGTGACCCTGATGCGGCTTGCGGAAGGCGAGAAGCTGCAGGCGATTGAGCGCCTGGACGCCACCCTGGACGATGAGGGCGGCGAGGGCGGCGAGGGCGCGGAAGACGCCGCCAGCTGAGCCCCGGCGCCGGGCGGCCAGGCCCGGCGCACGCGCGGATGCCATTTCCGCGCCGACATCGGCTAGCCTGTCCTCCTCCCGCGCAGGATGCGGCGGGGCGCAGGACGTGAATCGGGGCCGGTGGAGTCGCGGATGGATGCTGTGGGATGGGTGGCGGTAGCGGGCACAGTGGCCGTGCTGGCCGGGGTCGGCGCATGGTGGTCGTTCCATGCCGACGCGGCGGACCGGCGCCCGACAATCGGCCCTGCGGATGCGCAGGATGTCGACGAAGACGGGTCGCCGACGGACCCCGGAGCGCTTGCCGACCCGGGCATCCCGCGCGGGCGCACGCTGGTGCGCGAGCTGTATGCGCTGGCGGTGGACACCAAGACCGCCGTGGACGCGCCACCGGCGGTTGCGCCGGAAGAGGCGGCTGCCGCGCACGCGTCCATTGCCGCCGCCTGCGCCAACCTGCTGTCGCGAACGCAGTTCCAGGCCCGGCACATGCCGCGCCGGCCCTACCTGCTGCCCAAGCTGATGCGGGCGATCAACGATCCCGACGTGTCGCTGGAGCACATCGCGCGCATCGTCAGCGAGGACCCGGCGCTGTCGGCCAACCTGCTGCGCATCGCCAACAGCCCGTTCTACCGGATCCAGGAGAAGCCGGTGGAAAGCCTGATGCGCGCCGCCACCCTGCTCGGGCTGGACGGCTTGCGCCCGGTGATCGCCGCGGCGCTGGTGCAGCCGGTCATGCAGACCGGCGAGGGCCCCCTGGGCCGGCTGCCCGGGGTGATCTGGGAACACACCCAGCTGGCCTCGGACGTCGCCGCCGGCATGATCCGGGGCGGGCGCGGACAGGAGGATGCGTTCGCCGCGCAGATGGTCGGCCTGCTGCACGGACTCGGGGCGATCATGGTGGCGCAGGTACTGCGCGACAATTACGCGCTGCACCCGCACTTGCCGCCGGACCCGCGCATCGTGGCCCGCGTGCTCGACGAACAGACCGCGCCGATGGCGCACCGCATCGCGATGTCATGGGAGTTGTCCGAGCGGATCGGGATCGCGCTTGATTCGCAGCGCTCGGACGCGATGCCGGCAGACCCGCTGGGGCGCGCGCTGCGTGCGGGCCGGCTTGCCGCGGCGCTGGCGATGCTGGCCCGGCAGGGTAAATTCAGCCGCGACGAAGGCCTGGCAATGCTCGAGGCATGGGCGCAACACCGCCGCATCCACGCCGACTTCGCCGGCATGTGGGAGCGCCTGTTGGTCTGAGCCGCGCCCCTCACGGCGGGCGTTTCTCATCCCGCCGGCCAGCGTGCGGGGCCATGCCGGCGCCCTATACTCGACGCGATCCCACGGAATGGATGTCGCGATGATGCGTGCATGGATTTTTGCACCCGGACGCCTGCTGGCGCTGTTGCTGCTGGCCCTGCTGGCGACGGGAATCGCCGGTTGCAAGCGCGATCCGGGCGGCCAGCTGCCGCCTCCCAGCGGTGAGGCGATCAAGGCCGAGCGCGCGAAGATCACCGGCTTCGCGGTGGCGCGTGCCTGGCCGGACCAGCGCCCGGATGGATTGGCGGTGGCGGTGGAATTCTCGCGCCCGCTGGTCGGCACCCAGGACTTCGACAAGCTGCTGGTGATCGATGCCAAGGGCGACGGCCAGAGCGGCTGGGCGCTGTCCGACGACGGCAAGACCCTGCGCTTTCCCTATGTCGAAGCCAACAAGCACTACACGCTGCGGATCTCCGCCGCGCTGACCGCCGCCGACGGCAGCAAGCTGGGCAAGGACCTGGAGCTGAAGGTGTTCACCGGCGAGCTGGAACCCGCGGTGGGTTTCGCTTCGCAGGGCAGCGTGATCCCGGCGAAGGAATCGCGCGGGCTGCCGGTGGTGTCGATGAACGTGGACGAGGTCGACGTCGAGTTCCTGCGCGTGCGCGACGATGCGCTGCCGAAGTTCTTCGCCGACTACCAGCGCGGCGGCCGCCGCGGCAGCTGGGAGCTGGATCCGTCCTGGTACGACCCGGACGACGCGGACAGCCGCGCGCCGATCGGCAAGCTGGCCGAGCCGGTGTACGTCAACCGCTTCGTGCTGGGCGGCGAACGCAACGAGCGCGTGCTGACCTACCTGCCGCTGCAGGACATCGCCGA
>JANJSW010000255.1 GCA_024711415.1 Thermomonas sp.
CGCCAGCGCCGCCGCGCCGACGCTGGACGCAGGGCGTGCCGTGGCTGCTGCTGGCCGCGCTGCTGCTGGCTGCCGCGCTGACCGCGCTGCTGGTCTTCGGCGCGCGCTGATCCCCTCACCGGGGCAGGCCCGGCGCGCCCGAGCCGCAGATGGAGACGCGCGGGCGCCCGCGTCAGCCGCCGCCGAACGGATCGCGATCGCCGGCGAACAGCCGCTGCATCGCCATCGTCTCGCTGCGCCGGATATCGCCGAGGAAATCGCCGACATCGCCCAGTTCGGCAAACGCCGCGCAGCCGCGTTCGAGGAAGGACTGCAGTGCGTCCAGCCCCGCCGCCCGCGCCGGCAGCCGTGACAGCCGCAGCAGCGCATGCACCCCGGGCAACCGCAGCGCCTCGGCCAGACCCTGCCCCACCTCGTCGATCAGCTCGATCTGCCGCTGGCGCAGCCGCGGCAGGCCCACCCGTCGATAAGCGCGCCCATACAGCGCCACGTCCAGCGCACGCCGGCGCGGCGACAGCGCCTGCAGCGCCTCCGCCATGCGCAGGTCCAGCGCGTGGCTGAGTGCCGCCAGGGCGATGCCGTCGGCCACCGTTTCCAACAGCGCCGCCGGCAGCAGCCGCTGCATCATCGGGATCACCCGCGCGATGTCGGCGTCGCGCCTGCTGAAGTCGTGGTCGCCGTAGACGTCGGTCAGGAAGAACCGCGCCGCCGGGCGCCGCGCCGGGTCGCGCAGGAAGACGTCGAAGCTGCGTTCCAGCCGTTGCGCCTGCCATGCCTGCAGCGGCTTCAGCCACGCCAGGTCGTTGCGCGGCTCCACCGTCGGGTCGAACAGGCGCTGGTGCAGCGCCAGCCGGCGTGCCAACCGGGAATGCAGGTCGGGGCGTGGTTGCATGCGCGCAGTGTCGGCGCGCGCCGGTTCCCGACGCAATACTCCAGGACGCTCCGCTACACTCGGGCGATCCCGCAAGAGCCGCCCGCATGCTGTCCCTGCACGCCGCCCACGCCCCCCGCATCGCCCACGATCCGCCGCGGATCGGGCTGGCGATCGCCGGCGGCGGGCCGGTCGGCGCGATGTACGAACTGGGGGCGCTGCGCGCGCTTGACGAAGCCTGCGACGGCCTCGACCTGACCCGGCTGGACTGCTACGTCGGGGTCAGCTCGGGTGCGTTCTTCGCCGCCGGGCTGGCCAACCGCATGGACACCGCCGAGCTGTGCCGGATCTTCATCAGCGGCGACAGCGAGGACGTGCAGTTCCGCCCGGAGACGTTCCTGCGCCCGGCGCTGGGCGAATACCTCAAGCGCGCCGCGGCCACCCCGCGGCTGGCCGCGCGGCTGCTGCGCGACGTCTGGTCGGCCCGCACCGATTCGCGCTGGTCGGACCTGCTCAACCGGGTCGGCAGCCTGGTGCCCACCGGGCTGTTCGACAACGCCGAGGTCGAGCGCTTCCTGCGCGACGTGTTCTCCCGCCGTGGCCGCAGCAACGACTTCCGCAGGCTCGACCGCGCGCTGTACGTGATCGGCGTGGATCTGGACAGCGGCGAGGCGGTGCGCTTCGGCGACGAAGGTTGGGACGACGTGCCGATTTCGCGCGCGGTGCAGGCCAGCGCCGCACTGCCGGGGCTGTATCCGCCGGTGGAAATGGCCGACCGTGCCGGCCGCACCCGCCATTTCGTCGATGGCGCCCTGCGTCGCACCATGCACGCCTCGGTGGTGCTCGACCGCGACGTCGACCTGATGCTGGGCATCAACCCGCTGGTGCCGTTCAACCCCGGCACCGATGCCAGCGAGGACGCGCAGGCGCACCGCTTCAGCGATCGCCGGATCATCCAGGCCGGCCTGCCGGGCGTGCTGTCGCAGACCCTGCGCACCATGCTGCAGTCGCGCATGCAGGTGGGACTGGCGCGCTATCCGCAGCAGTACCCGGGGATCGACCAGGTGGTGTTCGAACCCAACGCCGCCGACCGCGAGCTGTTCTACACCAACATCTTCAGCTTCTCGGCGCGGCGGCGGATCTCGCAGCTGGCCTACCGCAACACCCTGACCGACCTGCGCGAGCGCCGCGCGCAGCTGGAACCGGTGCTGGCCCGCCACGGCATCACGCTGCGCGACGAGGTGATCGCCGACCGCCCGCGTTCGATCCTGGCGCACCTGCCGCCGTCGCCGCGCGTCACCGACGCCACCGCGCAACTCACCCACGCGCTGGATGACATCGAACGCAGCCTGCGCCGCCGCGGCATGGTGTGAATGCTCTAGACGGCCGCCCGATCCTGCACTGCAATCCAAACCACGCATGCGTCGCCACGACGCGGGGAGTACGCCATGGCCAAGCTCAAGAAATCCGCAGGCAAGACCGCACGCACCACCACCCGCAAGACCGGCACCGGCAAGCCGCGCCCCGGCATCAACCCGAAGTCGATCACCGAATCGGCGCAGCAAATCTGGCTGGCGGGCATGGGCGCGTTCAACCGTGCGCAGTCCGAAGGCAGCAAGCTGTTCGAAACCCTGGTGCGTGACGGCCTGTCGCTGGAGCAGACCGCGCGCAAGTTCGCCGGCCACCGCGCCACCGTGGTGCGCGACGCGGTGGAAGGCCACGTCGACCAGGCCCGCGAACGCGCCGCCGACACCTGGGACAAGCTGGAAAAGGTGTTCGAGGAACGCGTGCAGCGCGCACTGGTGAAGCTCGGCGTGCCCGGACGCGACGACCTCAATGCCCTGACCGAGCGGGTGGAGCGCCTGACCGATGCGCTGCGCAAGTCCGGTGGCAGCGCGCCGGCGCGCAAGCCGGCCAAGCCCGCCGCCAAGGCCAAGCCGGCCGCGCGCAAACCAGCCAAGGCTGCGGGCAAGGCCGCCAAGCCCGCCGCCAAACCCGCCGCGAAGAAGACCGGCAAGGTCGCCAAGGTTCGCAAGCCGACCAGGGCATCCGCAGCCGCCGACGCCGCCAGCGGCGACACCGGCAACGCCTCCTGACCTCGGAACCGGCCGGTGCCTCGGGTCGCCGGCCACGCGTTCGCGAATACGCACTGAGGGGCATCCGCCCACCCGCATCGGCACGTCCGGCCCTCGACCACCGGCCGGATCTGTCCTGTCCGCACCTGCGTTCCACGTTCCAGTGGGTATAGTGACGCCCCCCGCGTCTTCCGCTGCCCGACCGCATGATGCCCACCCTGATCGCCCTGATCGTCTTCGCCCTGTCCGGCCTCGGACTCACCGCCTGGCTGCGCCGCAACCAAGCCGCGCGACCGGCGCCCGCTTCGGAGGAACGCAGCGCCGACCAGCTGAGCAAGCTGCGCTGGCGCGACTTTGCCAAGCTGGTGCTGCAGGTGATGCGCGCGCGCGGTTACCGGGTTGCTGCCGAAGAAGGCCTGCCCGCCGATGGCATTCCCACCGATGGCAGCGACATCGTGCTTGAGCGCGAGGGCGTCCGCACCCTGCTGTCGTGCAAGTACGGCAGTGCGTCGGTGGTCGGCGCGCAGGCGCTGCTGGGGCTGGCCAAATCCGCTACCCTGCGCGGCGCCGGCGAGGTCATCGTGGTCACGCCCGGCCGCTTCGACGAAGAAGCCGCCCGCATCGCCCGCCAGCAGGACATCGAGCTGATCGACGGGCAGAGCCTGTGGCCGGAGGTGCGGCCCTACGTCACCTCCGAAGCCGCACCCGTCGAAGCCGGACCTTCGAATGCCGCCGCATCGAAAATGATCGGGCTGGCCTGGGGCGGCGCCGCAGTGATCGGCGGCCTGGCCTGGATGCTGGCGCAAGGCATGCAGCCCGCCACCGGGGACGCAGCGCCGCAGATCGACGCGCCGCCGCAGGCCATCGCGCACACCGTCGCAACCAGGCCGCAGCCGGCGCCGGTCAGCGTGGTACCCACCGATCCGGCCGCGCTGGAAGCGCGCCGGCGCGAAGCCGCCAACGCCATCACCACGCTGTTCGGCGTCGATCGCGCGCTGTGGTCCACCCAGTCCACCCTGCTGGTGTACCTGTCTTCGGAAGACGTCGACCCGACCACCGACCTGTGCCCGCTGCTCGAGCGCTATCCGGAACTGGCCGCTTCGCGCGTGCAGCTGCAGCCGCCCGCCGGCAGCCGCAAGCCGGTACGCTTCAAGCAGTGCCGGACCTACTGAGCGGCGCGCTGCGGGCGCGCCAGCGCGCCTGATGCCATCCGCATCTGCCGGACGATGGCATCGCCCACAGGCTCACCGCTACGCACCCACCCGAAGCCCCGCGCAAGCGGGGCTTTCGTTTGCCTGCACGCATGCGGAAACAGTGCCGCTCGCGCACAAAAAAAGGTTCTTCGCGGAAGTCCGGGGACCTGGCAGTAAAAAGGAACGGTGGTTCGGTGAAGATGTTTGTGCGAGCAAACGTCCAAACCGAGAGCCACCGTTCCCATGGCAG
>JANJSW010000258.1 GCA_024711415.1 Thermomonas sp.
ACGGATTGCGCGCGGTGCCCAGCAGCTCCTGCAGCCAGAACCCGCCCGGGGTCAGCGAAGAGGTGTAGGCGCCGCCGTGGATCAGCCCCAGCGCATGCAGGGCCAGCAACCAGCACAGCAGCCGGGTCAGCGGGAAGCGCTGCCAGCGCCAGGCCACCAGCGCCAGCCCGACCATCGCCCAGATCACTTCCAGCGACCAGGTCAGGCGGTCGTTGGCAATGGCGAACGAGAACGCCAGTGCAGCCAGCACGCCGCCGGCCAGCAGCCAGCGTTCGATGCGGGAGGGCGGGACTGCGATGGACTGGAGGGGCATCGTGGTTTCCGAAGTCGCGGGACGACGGCGGGATTATGGCGGCCAGCCCCGCCTGCGCGGGGATGACGCGCAGGAATGGCCGCGGTTCGGCTGGCGTTGCAGCAATCGCCGCTAAGCTGCGCCCTTCCCGGTTATCCAACGATCCGATGCGCGTCTTTGCTGCCGTCCTTGCCTGCACGCTCCTTGCCGCCTGTGCCAGCGCACCGCCTGCCCCCGCGGTCGCGCCTGCCAATGCACCGGTCGCCGTCGCGCCGATCAGGGTGGGGCTGGCGCTGGGCGGCGGCGCTGCCAAGGGCTTTGCCCACATCGGCGTGATCAAGATGCTGGAAGCCAATGGCATCAAGCCGGTGGTGGTGTCGGGCACCAGCGCCGGCAGCGTGGTCGGCGCGCTGTACGCCAGCGGCATGGATGCCTACGCGCTGCAGCAGAAGGCGGTGGCGCTGGACGAAGCCAGCATCCGCGACGTCAGCCTGTTCTCCGGCGGCGTGGTGAAGGGCCAGAAGCTGCAGGACTACGTCAACGCGCAGCTGGGCGAACGCACCTTCGAGAAGCTGAAGAAACCGCTGGCGGTGGTCGCCACCCGGCTGGAGGACGGCCAGCGCACGGTGTTCGTGCGCGGCAACGTCGGCCAGGCGGTGCGCGCATCCAGCTCGATCCCGGGGGTGTTCGAGGCGGTCGGCATCGGCAAGCACCACTACGTCGATGGCGGCGTGGTCAGCCCGGTGCCGGTGGACGCCGCGCGCGATCTGGGCGCCGACTTCGTGGTGGCGGTCGACATCAGCAGCAAGGCCAGTGGCGCTGCCGATCCGTCCAGCATGCTCGGCAACGTCAACCGCAGCATCGCGATCATGGGCCAGAAGCTGGGCGCGGCCGAACTGGCACGCGCGGACGTGGTGATTCGTCCCAACGTCAACGACATCGGCGCTACCGATTTCGCGCAGAAGAACCGCGCCATCCTCGAGGGCGAACGCGCCGCGCAGGCAGCGCTGCCGCAGATCCGCGCCAGGATCGCCGCGCTGCAGGCGCAGCGGCTGGCCCAGGCCCGCCAAGCCGCGGAAGCGAAGGCGACGCAGCATCGCGAAGCCGAACGCAAGGCGCGCTGCGCGCAGCAGACCGGCTGGCTGGACAAACTGCGCCGCGACGCCGACTGCAAATGACCGCGCGCTGCGTTACCCCTTGCGCGGCGTGACGCCCACGCCGTAGCCGTACACCAGCCTGCCGCCCAGCCAGCCGGTGGCCAGCAGCGCCAGCAAACCCGCGCCGCTGAGCGCCAGCGCCAAAGTGTCGGGCGGCAGCGGCTGCCGGTCGTGCAGGCGCAGCAACGCGCTGCCGGCATACAGGCACCAGCTGGTCAGCGCCAGGCCCATATGCGCATGGGCGGTACTGCCGGCGGGGTGCTCGGCCGGTAGCTTGAGCAGCTCCCAGAATCCTGCCAGCGCCGCCACCAATCCGAACGCGCAGCCCAGCACGGTCAGCGCGAACGCCAGCTGCCACAGCCACGGCGGCGCCCACAACAGGCCGACGCCATCCGCCAGCGTGGCCAGCGTCCAGCAGGCCACCGGGAAATGCACCACGGCGGGATGGACGGGATGGCTCATTGCATCACTACCGCCGCGATCAGCAGCAGCGCCCCGGTCACCGCGAAGCCGGCATGGGTCAGCACCACCCGCTTCAACGCCACCCGCTTGCCGTAGTGGATCGAGGCCAGATAGAAACCGAACAGCGCGGCCACCAGGAACACGCACAGCGCCACCACCGGCAGGATGCCGACCCCATCGCCGGTCAGAATGGCCGCGACCAGCAGGATCAGCCCTCCGGCACCCAGCAGGGCATGCAGCAGCGACACCGCCCACGGCGCCAGCTTCCCGCGCAGCACGTACGACGCCAGCACCAGACCGCCACAGGCGCCCACCAGGAACACGATCAAGGCATACAGCAACATTCCACACCCCCTTCTGGGTCGATGAATAGAGACTTCAGGCTTGCGTGGCGGGCAGTGCCGCAATCCGCGCCATCACCACCTCGGTCATGCGCGCGCAGCGCGCGCCCATGAACTGGAACGCTTCCACCTGCGCCGCCGACACGCGGCTGGCCAGCGCCGCGCGCAGCTGCCGACGGGCGCGATGCAGGCGGGTTTTCACGGTTTCCTGGCGGATCTCCAGGGCGCTGGCGGTTTCCTCCATCGAGCAGCCCTCGACATCGCGCAGCACGTACACCAGCCGGAACGCTTCCGGCAGCTCGTCCACCGCCTGTTCCAGCAGCCGCCGCAGCTGCGCGCGCGCCGCTTCCTCGGCGGGGTCGTCGCCCAGCACGTGGCCGGGGAAGGCGATCAGCTGCGCCGCCGCGGGCGCGC
>JANJSW010000311.1 GCA_024711415.1 Thermomonas sp.
GCGCACGACGTTGTCGAAATTGGCCAGCGGCTCGCCCATGCCCATCATCACCACGTTGGTGAGACGGCGCTGCTGGTGCGGCACGTTGCCGAGATGGCGCGCGGCCACCCACACCTGGCCGATGATCTCGGCGGTGGACAGGTTGCGGTTGAAGCCCTGGGTGGCGGTGGAGCAGAACCCACAGTTGAGCGCGCAACCCACCTGCGAGGACACGCACAGGGTGCCGCGGCCCTTGTCCGGGATATAGACGGTTTCGATGGCGTTCCTGGCGTCCATGCCGAGCAGCCACTTGTGGGTGCCGTCGGTGGAGGCCTTGTCGAACACGACCTGCGGCGCGCGCACCACCGCGCGCTCCTCCAGCTTGGCGCGCAGCGCCTTGCCGAGGTCGGTCATGTCCGCGAAGTCGGTGGCGTAGCGGTGATGGATCCACTTCATCACCTGGTGGGCGCGGAATTTCTTCTCGCCCAGTTCTTCCTCGAAGAAGCGCTCCAGGCGGGCGCGGTCGAAGTCGAAGATATTGGTGCGGCCGTCCACGCCGGTATCCACCGGCGTGGAGGCAGGCGCGGCCCCGTCGTCGCCCAGCAGGGCGATCTCGATGGCGGGGCTGCGCGCTTCAGTCATGGCGTCGGCTCAGCGCGCGTAGACGTCGGTTGCCGGGAAGAAGTAGGCGATCTCGATCGCCGCGTTCTCCAGCGAGTCCGAGCCGTGCACCGCGTTGGCGTCGATGCTGTCGGCGAAGTCGGCGCGGATGGTGCCAGCGGCCGCTTCCTTCGGGTTGGTGGCGCCCATCAGCTCGCGGTTCTTCAGCACCGCGCCCTCGCCTTCCAGCGCCTGCACCATCACCGGGCCGGAGATCATGAACTCCACCAGCGCATTGAAGAACGGACGCTCGCGGTGGACCGCGTAGAAGCCCTCGGCTTCGGCCTTGGACAGGTGCTTCATCTTGGCGGCAACGACCTTCAGGCCGGCCTTCTCGAAGCGGGAATAGATTTCGCCGATGACGTTCTTGGCAACGGCATCGGGCTTGATGATCGAAAGGGTGCGCTCCAGCGCCATGGGATTCTCCGGATGTGGCGGGCGTCCATGCCGGATCGCCCGATGATAACAGAAAAACCCGCGTACTGGCGCGGGTTTGGCCGATATGGCTGCGGACGATTCTAACCGATCGGCCGCCCGTTTCGTACTTGCGCGCACGCGTCGAATGGATGAACGGCAATTGACGTACGCCAGCGTACGGCGTACGCTCAAACAAGCGTTTGACTCGAGGGCATCGCATGGGGCTCCAGCACTTCTCGACCAAGGACCGCATCCTCTACGCGGCGGAGGAACTGTTCGCCCAGCAGGGCTTCGCCTCGACCTCGCTGCGCCAGGTCACCAGCCGCGCGGACGTCAACATCGCCGCGGTCAACTACCACTTCGGCAGCAAGGACAACCTGGTCAACGAGGTGTTCCGGCGGCGCATGGACGTGATGAGCGCGCAGCGGCTCGACGCCCTGGCCAAGGCGGTGGCCGCTGCGCCCGGCCAACTGGAACCGATCCTGGCCGCCTTCGTGGAACCCGCGTTGGCGATGGCGCAGGACCGCCACGGCGGCGGCGCCTTCATCCGGGTGATCGCCCGCGCCTACGCTGAAAGCAATGACAGCCTGCGCAAGTTCCTGTCCGACCAGTACGGCCACGTGCTGCGCGATTTCGCCAAAGCCATCGCCCCCTGCGTGCCCGCGCTGGGCAAGGAAGACCTGTACTGGCGGCTGGACTTCCTGTCCGGCGCGCTGACCTATGCCATGGCCGATTTCGGCCTGATCAAGCGCCCGCCCGGCGTGTCCGAATCCACCCATCGCCAGCGCGCCGCCAAGGCGCTGATCCGCTTCGCCTCGGCCGGCTTCCACGCCGACGCCACCTGAATTTTCAAGGAGATAGGAAATATGTCTCATAAACTGCTTGTACGTCGTGCCGCGATCCTCGGCGCCGGCGTGATGGGGGCACAGATCGCCGCGCACCTGACCAATGCCGGCGTCGATACCGTGCTGTTCGATCTCGCCGCCAAGGAGGGTCATCCCGATGGCGTGGTGCTGAAGGCCATTGCCAACCTCGGCAAGCTCAGCCCCGCCCCGCTGGCCAGCAAGGCATTGGCCGAGGCGATCACGCCCGCCAACTACGACAGCGGCCTGGACCAGCTCAGGGACTGCGACCTGATCATCGAGGCGATCGCCGAGCGGATGGACTGGAAGCAGGACCTGTACCGGAAGATCGCGCCGTTCGTGCCGGCGCACGCCGTGCTGGCCTCCAACACGTCCGGCCTGGGCATCAATGCACTGGCCTCGGTGCTGCCGGAGGAAATGCGCCACCGCTTCTGCGGCGTGCACTTCTTCAACCCCCCGCGCTACATGCACCTGGCCGAGCTGATCCCGGCCACCACCACTGACGCAGCCGTGCTGGAAGGGTTGGAAACCTTCCTGGTCACCCAGCTCGGCAAGGGCGTGGTGTACGCCAAGGACACCCCGAATTTCATCGGCAACCGCATCGGCGTGTTCTCGATCCTGTCGGTGATCCACCACACCGCCGCGTTCAAGCTGGGCTTCGATGAAGTGGATGCGCTGACCGGCCCACTGCTGGGGCGGCCGAAGTCGGCCACCTACCGCACTTCCGACGTGGTTGGCCTGGACACCATGGCCCACGTCATCAAGACCATGGCCGACACCCTGCCCAATGACCCGTGGCACGGCTTCTTCCAGTCGCCGGCGTGGCTGTCCGCGCTGATCGGCAAGGGCGCGCTGGGCCAGAAGACCGGCGCCGGCATCTTCCGCAAGGTCGGCAAGGATATCGTCGTCCTCGACCTGGAAAAGCAGGACTACCGCGCCGCCGACCGCGCCGCCGCGCCGGAGGTGGTGGAAATCCTCAAGCTGAAGAACCCGGTGGAGAAGTTCGCCCGGCTGCGCGCCAGCGAGCATCCGCAGGCGCAGTTCCTGTGGGCCTGCTTCCGCGACCTGTTCCATTACAGCGCCTACCACCTGGCCGATATCGCCAACACCGCGCGCGATGTCGACCTGGCCATCCGCTGGGGTTACGGCTGGGCGCAGGGGCCGTTCGAAACCTGGCAGTCTGCCGACTGGCAGCAGGTGGCGGCATGGATCGTTGATGACATCGCCGCCGGCAAGAGCATGAGCACTGCCGCGCTGCCGGCGTGGGTGCTTGATGGCCGCAGCGGGGTACACGCGGCGGAAGGCAGCTACAGCCCCTCGCGCAATGCGGTGCAGCCGCGCTCCACCCTGCCCGTCTACCAGCGCCAGCGCTTCCCCGATGCGCTGCTGGGCGAGAAGTTCGCGCCCGGCACCACCGTGTTCGAGAACGACGGCCTGCGGATGTGGCACGACGGTGACGACGTGGCCGTGGTCAGCTTCAAGACCAAGATGCACACCGTCTCCGACGCGGTACTGGATGGCCTGCAGGAAGCGGTGTCGCGCGCCGAGCGCGATTTCGCCGGCATGGTGATCTGGCAGCCGAAGGAGCCGTTCTCCGCCGGCGCAGACCTGGCCGGCGCGCTGGGCGCCCTGCAGGCTGGCAAACTCGCCGAATTCGAGGCGATGGTGGAGAACTTCCAGCGCACCAGCCAGCGCATCAAGTATTCGCTGGTGCCGGTGGTGGCCGCGGTGCGCGGGCTCGCGCTGGGCGGCGGCTGCGAGTTCCAGATGCACAGCGCCAGGACCGTGGCGCACCTGGAAAGCTACATCGGCCTGGTCGAAGCCGGCGTCGGCCTGCTGCCGGCGGGTGGCGGGCTGAAGGAGTTCGCGGTGCGCGCCTCCGCGGCGGCAGGCCCCGGCGGCGACGTGTTCGCCGAGCTGAAGAAGATCTTCGAAACCGTGGCGATGGCCAAGGTGTCGAACTCCGCGGTCAACGCCAAGGAACTGGGCCTGCTGCGCGCCGGCGACAAGGTCGTCTTCAATGCCTTCGAACTGCTGCACATCGCCAAGGCCGAAGCGCGCGGGCTGGCCGAGGGCGGCTATCGCCCGCCGCTGCCGGCGCGGCGCATCCAGGTGGCCGGCGACGTCGGCATCGCCACCTTCAAGATGCTGCTGGTCAACATGCTGGAGGGCCGCTTCGTCAGTCCCTACGACTACGAGATCGCCGAACGCATCGCCACCGTCCTGTGCGGCGGCAAGGTCGATCGCGGCGCGCTGGTGGACGAGGAATGGCTGCTCAAGCTGGAGCGCCAGCATTTCGTGGAGCTGGCCCAGCAGGAGAAGACCCAGGCCCGCATCGGCCACATGCTGAAGACCGGCAAGCCGCTGCGGAACTGAGCCTCTCGCCCGCCTTCGGCACCTTCTTCCCGCGAAGCCGGGAAGAAGGACAACCAAATTTTCGGAGTCATTCGAATGAGCAAGCAGATCCAGGACGCCTACATCGTCGCCGCCACCCGCACGCCGGTCGGCAAGGCGCCCAAGGGCATGTTCCGCAATACCCGTCCCGACGACATGCTGGCGCACGTCCTGCGCAGCGTGGTGGCGCAGGCGCCGGGCATCGACGTCAGCCGCATCGACGACGCCATCATCGGCTGCGCCATGCCCGAGGGCGAGCAAGGCATGAACGTGGCGCGCATCGGCGTGCTGCTGGCCGGCCTTCCCAACACCATCGCCGCGCAGACCATCAACCGCTTCTGCTCCTCCGGCCTGCAGGCGGTGGCGCTGGCGGCCGACCAGATCCGGCTGGGCCATGCCGACCTGATGCTGGCTGGCGGCACCGAGTCGATGAGCATGGTGCCGATGATGGGCCACAAGGTGGCGATGGCGCCGTCGGTGTTCGACAACGACCACGTCAACATCGCCTACGGCATGGGCATCACCGCCGAGAAGGTGGCCGAGGAATGGAAGATCTCGCGCGAGGCGCAGGACGCCTTCGCGCTGGCCTCGCACCAGAAGGCGCTGGCGGCGCAGGCGGCCGGCGAGTTCAGGGACGAGATCAGCCCGTACGAGATCGTCAGCCACCAGCCGGACCTGGCCGACGGCAGCCGCATCCTGACCCGCAACAAGCTGGCCGAGCATGATGAAGGCCCGCGCCCGGACACCACGCTGGAAGGACTGGCGAAGCTGCGCCCGGTGTTCCGCAACGGCCAGTTCGGTGGCAGCGTGACCGCCGGCAACTCCTCGCAGATGAGCGACGGTGCCGGCGCCGTGTTGCTGGCATCGGCGCAGGCGATCAAGGACTACGGCCTGACCCCGCTGGCGCGCTTTGTCAGCTTCTCGGTGGCAGGCGTGCGTCCCGAAGTGATGGGAATCGGACCGATCGCCGCGATCCCGAAGGCCTTGAGGCAGGCAGGCCTGACCCAGGATCAGTTGGACTGGATCGAGCTCAACGAAGCTTTCGCGGCGCAGGCGTTGGCGGTGATCCGCGACTGCGGCCTGGACCCGAGCAAGGTCAATCCGCTGGGCGGCGC
>JANJSW010000047.1 GCA_024711415.1 Thermomonas sp.
CAGGATCAAGACCGGCCAGGTGGAAGTGGTGGCCACGCGCATCGAACTGCTGAACAAGGCCGAGCCGCTGCCGTTCCACCACCACGAGAACCCGGGCGAGGACATCCGCCTGAAGTACCGCTACCTCGACCTGCGCAGCCCCGAGATGCAGCGCAAGATGCGCACGCGGACCAAGCTGGTCTCGGCGTTGCGCCATTATCTCGACGCCCGCGGCTTCCAGGACATCGAGACCCCGATCCTGACCAAGGCCACGCCGGAAGGCGCGCGCGACTTCCTGGTGCCGGCGCGCATGCATCCCGGCGAGTTCTACGCGCTGCCGCAGAGCCCGCAGCTGTTCAAGCAGATCCTGATGATGGCGGGCTTCGACCGCTACTACCAGATCGCCCGCTGCTTCCGCGACGAGGCGCTGCGCGCCGACCGCCAGCTGGAGTTCACCCAGCTCGACATGGAATTCGCGTGGGTGGAAGAGCGCGACGTCCAAGAGCTGACCGAGGATATGGTGCGGCATGTGTTCCGCGAGGTCGTCGGTGTCGAGCTGGCCGCGCAGTTCCCACGCATGACCTGGGCGGAAGCAATGCGCCGCTACGGCTCCGATAAACCCGATCTGCGCATCGCGCTGGAGCGGGTGGACGTGGCCGAGCTGGTGAAGGACTGCGAATTCGCGGTGTTCACCGGCGCCGCCAACGATCCGAACGGCCGCGTCGCCGCGCTGCGAATCCCCGGCGGCGCGGCGCTGTCGCGCAAGCAGATCGACGAATACGCAGCGCATGCCGCCAAGTACGGCGCCAAGGGCCTGGCGTACGCGAAGATCGACGAGGCCGGCGCGGTCAATTCGCCGGTCGCCAAGTTCTTCGCCGAGGGTGCGTTCGAGGCCGTGCTCAGGCACGTTGGTGCTGGCAATGGCGACCTCGTGTTCTTCGGCGCGGGCGGCTACAACAAGGTGTCCGACTTCATGGGCGCGGTGCGGCTGAAGGCCGGCAAGGACTTCAACCTCGTTGCCGAGGGCTGGGCGCCGCTGTGGGTCACCGACTTCCCGATGTTCGAATGGGACGAGGAGGAGCAGCGCTTTGTTGCCCTGCATCACCCCTTCACCGCGCCGGCGGTGGATTCGATCGACGACCTGCGCGCCAATGCCCGCACCGCGGTCAGCCGTGGCTACGACATGGTGCTCAACGGCAACGAGATCGGCGGCGGTTCCATCCGCATCCATCGCACGCAGATGCAGGCGGCGGTGTTCGACCTGCTGGGCATTGGCGCCGACGAGCAGCGCGCCAAGTTCGGCTTCCTGCTGGACGCGCTGAAGTACGGCGCGCCGCCGCACGGCGGCATCGCCTTCGGCATCGACCGCATCGCCGCGCTGATGGCGGGCACCGAGTCGATCCGCGACGTCATCGCGTTCCCGAAGACCACCGGCGCACAGTGCCTGATGACCGATGCGCCGTCGCCGATCGCCGACGCGCAGCTGGCCGAAGTGCACGTGCAGGTGCGGCCGCAGGCGTGAGCGCCACGATCCGCCGCGCCACGCCTGCCGACGCCGCCGTGCTGGCGGAGCTGGGCACGGCGACCTTCGTCGAGACCTTCGGACATCTCTACACGTCCGAAGACCTGCATGCTTTCCTGGAAGAAAGCCACAGCGTCGATGCGTATGCGAACGCGCTGGCGGATCCCCGCTATGCGCTGTGGATCGCCGAGGATGCAACCGGCCACGCCATCGGTTACGCGCAGGCCGGTCCATGCGGATTGCCGCATGCCGATGTGCGGGCGGAGGACGGCGAGCTGAAGCGCCTGTACGTCCGCGCCGGCACCCAGAACGCCGGCACCGGCCGCGCGCTGATGGACGCGGCGATGGCATGGCTGCTGCGCGACGGCCCGCGCACGCTGTGGCTGTCGGTGTGGTCGGAGAACCCCGGTGCGCAGCGCTTCTACGCGCGCTACGGCTTCGCCTTCGCCGGCGAATACGAATTCATCGTGGGCGCGCAGCGCGACCGCGAGTTCATGTACCGCCGTCCCGCGCAGCCGGACTGAGCCCGTGGCCGCGGACGTGCTGCTGGTGCACGGCTTGTGGATGCACGACATCGCGATGCGTTGGCTGGCGACGCGACTGCGCGCGCAGGGCTTCGCGCCGGGAGGCTTTGGCTACTACAGCCTGCTGCAGGACAGCGATGCGGTGGTGTCGCGGCTGGCCGGCGTGCTGGCCAGCCGTCCGGGCATGCACGTGGTGGCACACAGCTTGGGCGGCCTGCTGACGCTGCGCGCAATCACGCGGCTGGGCACGGCGCACGCAGGGCGCGTCGTCTGCCTGGGCTCGCCGTTGGCCGGCAGTGCCGCGGCGGAGGCGATCGCGACGCGGGGGGCGCTCGGGCTCCTGCTGGTGGGTTCCAGCCGCGACCTGCTGCAAAGCGGCATTGGTCGCGTGCCGGCGGGGGTCGAGGTGGGTGCGGTGGCCGGCTGCGTGCCGCGCGGGCTGGGTGGACTGCTGGCGCGCTTCGATGGCGAACACGACGGCACCGTGGCGGTGGCGGAAACCCGGCTGCCGATGCTGGCCGACCACATCGTGGTGCCGGCCAGCCACAGCGGACTGCTGTTCTCCGGGCAGGCGGTGCGGCAGGCGGGCTGTTTCCTGCGCAACGGCCATTTCGAGCGCGCAGTCGGACCAGCCGCCGTATAATCCGCCGCTTCGCATTTCCGGCCGGATATTGTCATGGGACGTGGCCCCTCCATCGAAGCCCGCAAGAACGCGCAGGACGCGCAGCGCGGCAAGATCTTCACCAAGGTGATCCGCGAGATTTCGGTGGCTGCGCGCGCCGGCGGGGGCGACCCGCACAGCAATCCGCGGCTGCGTTCGGCGATCGACAAGGGCCTGGGGGTCAACATGACCAAGGACGTGATCGAGCGCGCCATCAAGAAGGCCACCGGCGAGCTCGAAGGCGTGGTCTACGAAGAGATCCGCTACGAGGGTTACGGCGCGGGCGGGGTGGCGGTGATCGTCGACTGCCTGACCGACAACCGCGTGCGCACCGTGGCCGACGTCCGCCACGCCTTCGGCAAGTTCGGCGGCAACCTCGGCACCGAGGGCTCGGTGTCCTTCATGTTCCACGAGGTCGGCGTGCTCAGCTACGACGCCGGCGCGAACGAGGACGCGATCACCGAAGCCGCCATCGAAGCCGGTGCCGACGACGTGGTGGTGTATCCGGAAGACGGCGCCATCGACGTGCTGACCTCGCCCGAGGCCTTTGCCGGGGTGAAGGCGGCGATGGAAGCGGCCGGGCTGGCCCCGGGCTTCGCCGAAGTCACCATGCGCGCCGACAACGACACCGCGGTGGAGGGCGAAACCGCCGAGCAGGTGCAGAAGCTGCTGCGCTGGCTGGAAGACATGGACGATGTGCAGGACGTCTATTCCAACGCGGCCGGCCTCGGCTGAGTCCGCCTGACGCTGCGCCGCCCGATGGTTTCCGATCTGCAATCCGGTGGTGCGCGCGCGGCGACGGTCAGGGTGCTGGGGATCGACCCCGGTTCCCAGCGCACCGGCGTCGGCATCATCGATGTCGCGCCTGACGGCAAAGTAACGCACGTGCACCACCAGCCGCTGGTACTGCTGGACGCCGAATCTTTCCCGCTGCGCCTGCGCAAGTTGCTGGACGGACTGTGGGCGCTGATCGAGCAGTACCGGCCGGACGAGGTCGGGGTGGAACAGGTGTTCCTGTCCAACAACGCGATGAGCGCGCTCAAGCTGGGGCAGGCGCGCGGCGCGGCGATCGCCGCCTGCGTGGCGCGGGATCTGCCGGTGAGCGAATACGCCGCCAAGGAAATCAAGCTGGGGCTGGTGGGCAGTGGCGGGGCCGACAAACAGCAGGTGCAGCACATGGTGGCTGTGATGCTGGGCCTGACCGGGAAGTTGCAGGCCGATGCCGCCGACGCGCTGGCGGTGGCGATCACCCACGCCCACGTGCGCGCCAGCGCCAACCGGCTGGGCGTCGACGCA
>JANJSW010000077.1 GCA_024711415.1 Thermomonas sp.
CCGCCGCCACCGGGCGCCCCCCCCCCACCCGCCCCCCGCGCGGCGGGGGCCGCCCCACGTGGCGCCCCAGCGCCGCCGCCAGCCCTGGCAGCAGGCGGGTGCGCATCACGCCAAGCTCGGCGCTGAGCGGATTGGCCAGCGCGACGCCGCCGGCGTCCAGCTGCCACGTCTTCAGCAGATCGGCATCGACGAAGGCGAAATTGATCGCCTCCAGATAGTCGCGCGCCACCAGCTGGCGACGCAGGTCGTGCTCGCTGCTGCGGCTTTCGCTGGGCGCGATCAACCGGGTGGAGCCGCCCGGCAGGGTGGCGGGAATCGCGTCGTAGCCGTGGATGCGGGCGATTTCCTCGATCAGGTCTTCCTCGATGGCGAGGTCGAAGCGGCGCGCCGGCGGCGTCACCTGCCAGCCCTCGGCGACCGCCTGCACTGCCAAACCGAGCGCGGTGAGGATGCGCGCCACCTCCGCATCGGCCATCTGCGTGCCCAGCACGCGGGCCAGCCGCGCGCGGCGCAGGATGACCGGCCGTGGTTGCGGCAGGTGCTGGGCCAGCACCGCTTCCTGCACCGGACCCGGCTTGCCGCCGGCGATGTCCAGGATCAGGCGGGTGGCGCATTCGATGGCGATGCGCGGCAGCTCCGGATCCACGCCACGCTCGAAACGGTGCGCGGCATCGGTATGCAGGCCCAGCTTGCGGCTGCGGCCGATGATCGCCGCAGGCGCGAAATGCGCGGCCTCCAGCAGCACGTTGCGGGTCGCCTCGCCCACCTTGGTGTCGTTGCCGCCCATGATGCCGGCCAGTCCGACCACCCGGTCGGCGTCGGTGATGACGAGGAAGCCATCATCCAGCTTCGCTTCGTCGCCGTTGAGCAGCGTCAGGGCTTCGCCAGCGCGCGCATGGCGCACGCCGACCGGGCCCTTGAGCAGGTCGCGGTCGTAGGCGTGCATCGGCTGGCCGAGCTCCAGCATCAGGTACTGGGTGACGTCGACAAGGAAGCTGACCGGGCGCACGCCGCTGCGCACCAGCCGCTGCGCCATCCACACCGGCGTCTTCGCCGCCGGGTCCACGCCCTCGATCACGCGGGCGACGAAGCGCGGCGCATCGCTGCCCGCGTTCAATTCCACCGCCATCGCACTGTCGCCGACCGCCGCCACCGGCTCGGCCTGCAGCGGTTCCACCTCGCAGCCGGTGGCTGCCGCCACGTCGAAGGCGATGCCGCGCACGCCGAAGCAGTCGGCACGGTTGGGGGTGAGCTTGAGTTCGATGGCCGCGTCCGGCAGGCCCAGGTAATCGGCCAGCGGCGTGCCCACCGGCGCGTCGTCCGGCAGCTCCAGCAGGCCCGAGGCATCGGCATCGATGCCCAGCTCCTTCGCCGAGCACAGCATGCCGTTGGAATCCACGCCGCGCAGCTTGGCGGCCTTGATGGTCAGCGTGCCCACCGTGGTACCGATGGTGGCCAGCGGCGCCACCAGCCCCGCACGCGCATTGGGCGCACCACAGACGATCTGCAGCGGCGCATCCAAGCCGGCGTCCACCTGGCAGACCTGCAGCTTGTCGGCCTGCGGATGCTTTTCGGCGGACAGGATCCTCGCCACCACCACGCCGTCCAGCGCCTCGCCAAGCGGAGTGAGTTCTTCCACTTCCAAGCCGATGGCGGTCAGGGTGGCGGCCAGCTCTTCCCGCGTCGCCGTGGTCTTGACGTGCTGGCGCAGCCAGTTCTCGGAGAATTTCATCGCACTACCTCAGGCGAACTGGCGCAGGAAGCGCACGTCGTTGTCGAAGAAGGAACGCAGGTCATCCACACCGTAGCGCAGCATGGCGAAGCGCTCGACGCCGAGGCCGAAGGCGAAACCGGTGTACTTCTCCGGGTCGATGCCCACGCTCCTGAGCACGTTCGGGTGCACCATCCCGCAGCCCAGCACCTCCAGCCAGCGGGTGCTGCCATCGGCCTGCTGCCAGGCGATGTCCACCTCCGCCGACGGCTCGGTGAAAGGGAAGTAGCTCGGACGGAAGCGCATCTCGAAGTCGCGCTCGAAGAACGCGCGCACGAATTCCACCAACGTGCCCTTGAGGTCGGCGAAGCTGGCGTGTTCGTCCACCAGCAGGCCTTCCACCTGGTGGAACATGGGCGTGTGGGTCTGGTCGGAATCGCTGCGATAGACCTTGCCCGCCGCGATCATGCGCAGCGGCGGCTGGCCACCGTGCGCCAGCAGGTCCTGCATGTAGCGGATCTGCACGCCGGAGGTGTGGGTGCGCAGCAGGCGACCGTCAGGAAAATAGAAGGTGTCGTGCATGGCGCGCGCCGGGTGGTGCGGCGGAAAGTTCAGCGCCTCGAAGTTGTGCCAGTCGTCCTCGATTTCCGGGCCGTCGGCGGACTCGTAGCCCAGCCGCCCGAAGATCTCGCTGATGCGTTCCAGCGTGCGGCTGACCGGATGCACGCCGCCGCGGGCGGCATCGCGGCCGGGCAGGGTCACGTCGATCGATTCGCCGGCCAGGCGCGCGTCCAGCGCGGCGCTTTCCAGCAGCTGCCTGCGCTCGCCCAGCGCGGCGCCGATGGCGTCGCGCGCGCGATTGATGGCCTCGCCCGCGGCCTTGCGCTGATCGCCAGGCAGGCCGCCGAGCGCCTTCAGCTGCGCGGTGATGCTGCCGTTCTTGCCGAGCAGCGCAACGCGCAGGGCTTCCAGCGCATCGGGGGTCGCCGCGGCGGCGATGTCGGCCAGCGCCGCGGTGGACAGGGATTCGATATCGCTCATGTGCTTGATGACTCCAGGACCACTGCGTTCTCATTCACGCCCTTGCGGGAATGACACGAAGAATTCAGTACCGCAAAAACAAACATGGGGAAGGACTTGCGCCCTTCCCCACGTGATGGCGACCAAGGCCGCCGCTACAACTGCTGTGGAGTGACGGCTTACGCCGCCAAAGCGCCCTTGGCCTTTTCGGTCAGGGCGGTAAAGCCCGCCGCGTCGTGCACGGCGATGTCCGCCAGCACCTTGCGGTCCAGGGTGATCCCGGCCTTCAGCAGGCCGTTCATGAAGCGGCTGTAGCTCATGCCGTTGGCGCGCGCAGCAGCGTTGATACGCGCAATCCACAGGGTGCGGAAATGGCGCTTCTTCTGCTTGCGGCCGATGTATGCGTACTGCAGGGCCTTGGTGACGGCCTGCTTGGCGACGCGGAAGACCTTGCGGCGGGCGTGGTAGTAACCCTTGGCAGCCTTCAGAACCTTCTTGTGGCGCGCGCGCGCCGTAACACCACGTTTGACTCGTGCCATGTCTTATCTCCTCACAAATACGGCAGCATGCGGTCCAGACGGCCCGCGTCCTCGGCACGAACATGGTTCGTCTGCCGCAGGTTGCGCTTCCGCTTGGTCGCCTTCTTGGTGAGGATGTGGCTCTTGTTGGCGTGGCCGCACTTGTACTTGCCGGAAGCGGTCTTCCGGAAGCGCTTGGCCGCCGCCCGATTGGTCTTGATCTTGGGCATTGGGAATCCTTGCGAAATCTAGAACTGGCCTGGGCGGCGGTGTTGCCTTGCGGCGCGACCACGCTTTCCATCCTGCCCGACCGGTGGGTAAGCCCTTGATCCGAAACGAATCTGGGCGGGTCCATGAGTACAACTGACTGCAAACCCGGCGAACCGGGCCGCGCATTATGGCGGATTTCCCGATAACTCTCAAATCGCCTTGAGTTGCGAAGCGGACCCCGGCGGGGCCCGCCAACCAAGCGAGTATCGGAGAGCGACTTGGCGGGTTCCGTCGGGGTCCGCTTCGCGGCCCACCACCCGATACTGCGCCCGCCCAGCCATCGCACCGGTCGCCCTGCGGGCGACCGGCCACGAGCCCTACTTCTTCTTCGGCGCGATCATCATCACCATCTGCCGCCCTTCCAGGCGCGGACGCGATTCGATGACGATGTCCTCGCCCAGATCGGCCTCGATCCGCGCCGCCATCTCGCGGCCCAGTTCCTGATGGCTCATCTCGCGGCCACGGAAGCGGATGTTGACCTTGATCTTGTCGCCTTCGACCAGGAATTCGCGCATCTTGCGCAGCTTGATCTGGTAGTCGCCCTCGTCCGTGACCGGACGGAACTTCACTTCCTTGATCTCGACCTGCTTGGTCTTCTTCTTGGCTTCGTTGGCCTTCTTCTGCAGTTCGAACTTGAACTTGCCGAAGTCCATGATCTTGCAGACCGGCGGGTCCGCGTTGGGCTGGATCTCGACAAGGTCGAGCTCCTCTTCCTCGGCCATGCGCAGCGCTTCGTCGCGCGAGAGCACGCCGATCATTTCGCCGTCGCTGCCGATGACGCGCACGCGCGGGACGCGGATTTCGCCGTTCCGCCGGTTCTGCTTGTTGTCAGGGATGCTGATTGTGGCTGTCTCCAAGGGTTGGCCCCTGCGGGCCGGTTCACCCGCCGGTTCCGGAACCGGCGGGCGGGTTTGCACGAAGCGGCGGGGCGGTCAGCCGGCGCCTTCTTCCCGCAGTCGAGCGGCGAAGGCGTCAACGGTCATGCTGCCAAGGTCTTCCCCACCCCGCGTACGCACCGAGAGCATGCCGTTTTCCTTCTCGCGGTCTCCGACCAC
>JANJSW010000079.1 GCA_024711415.1 Thermomonas sp.
CGCTGCCGGCGACCGGGGCATTGCTTTCCCCTCAGTCGGGGCATCCTGCCCCGATTCGGGCGCGCGCCATCCATGGCGCGCTTGACGCAATGCCCCAGTCGCCGACAACGCAGCTCCCGGTTTTCGAGGTGCTGCCTTTGCACGGCGACCTGCCCGTCGAACAGCAATCGCGCGTGCTGCAACCCGCACCCGAGGGTCGTCGCCGCGTGGTGCTGGCCACCAACGTCGCCGAATCGTCGGTCACCCTGCCCGGCGTGCGGGTGGTGATCGACAGCGGGCTGGCGCGCGAGCCGCGTTTCGATCCCAACAGCGGTTTCTCGCGGCTGGACAGCGTGTCGATTTCGCAGGCCAGCGCCGACCAGCGCGCCGGCCGCGTCGCGGAAGGCTTCGCCTATCGGCTGTGGCCGCAGTCGCAGCGGCTGGAGGGGCAGCGCAAGCCGGAGATCGCGCAGGTGGAACTGGCCGCGCTGGCGCTGGAGCTGGCGGCCTGGGGCAGCAGTGAACTGCGCTTCGTCGATCCGCCGCCATCGGGCGCGTTGGCCGCGGGCAGGGACCTGTTGCAGCGCCTGGATGCATTGCGCGACGGCAAGCTCACCGCGCGCGGCAGGCGCATGCTGGCGCTGGGCACGCATCCGCGACTTGCCGCGATGCTGCTGGCAACCGATGCGCCCGCACGCATCGCACTGGCCTGCGACCTGGCGGCGCTGGTGGAAGCGCGCGATCCGCTGCGCAGCCGCTCCGACGCATTGGCCGAGCGCTGGCAGGCATTGGCCGCGTTCCGCAACGGGCGCGTGCCTGCCGACGCCAACCGTTCCGCGCTGGCCGCCATCGACGCCGCAGCGAAACAGTGGCGTCGTCGGCTGCGCTGCGAGGCATCGGCGCCGGCCTCGGTGCCGGCGCATGCGCTGGGCGACCTGCTGGCGCATGCCTTCCCCGATCGCATCGCCAGGCAGCATCCGCAGGACCCGCGCCGCTACCAGCTGGCGAACGGGCGGATGGCGCGGTTGTTCGACGATTCCGTGCTGTACGGCGAACCGTGGATCGTGGCCAGCGAGCTGCGCTTCGAGGCCAAGGACGCGCTGCTGCTGCGCGCCGCGCCGGTGGACGAGGCGCTGCTGCGCGCCGAGTTCGCGACGCATTTTTCCGACGCCGACGAGGTGCGTTGGGATGCTGGGAAGCGCGCGCTGCGCAGCGAACGGGTCGAGCGCTTCGACGGCATCGTGCTGGCGGTGAAATCTGCCGGCCGGGTCGATCCGGCGCAGGCCGCGCGTGCGCTGACGGTGGCCGTGCGCGAGCTGGGCCTGGCGGTGTTGCCGTGGAGCGATGGCCTGTCGCAATGGCGCATCCGCGTGGCCTGCCTGCGCAGCTGGATGCCGGAACTGGGCCTGCCGGATCTTTCCGACGCCGCGCTGCTGGCTTCGCTGGAGCGCTGGCTGCAGCCCGCGTTCGCCGGCAAGACCCGGCTGGATGCGCTGGACAGCGCAGAACTGGCCGAAGCGCTGAAGTCCGGCATCGACTGGAACCTGCGCCAGCGCATCGACCAGCTGGCGCCGACCCGCATCGCGGTGCCGTCGGGGTTGGAGCGCGCCATCGAATACCGCCTCGACGACCACGGCGAACCGGCGCCGCCGGTGCTGGCGGTGAAGCTGCAGGAGCTGTTCGGGCTGGCGCAGACGCCGCGCGTGGCCGACGGCCGGGTGCCGCTGCTGCTGCACCTGCTCTCGCCAGGCGGCAAGCCGCTGCAGGTGACCGCCGACCTGCACAACTTCTGGGCCAGCACCTACGCCGAGGTCAGGAAGGAAATGAAGGGCCGCTACCCGCGCCATCCGTGGCCTGACGACCCGTGGAACGCGGTGGCCACCCACCGGGCGAAACCCCGCGGCACGTAACGCACCCCTCACGCGGAAGCGCCATACTGCCGGCGCGACGATGCAAGCCGAGGAGCAGCACATGGGCAAGTTGGAACGCACCCAGGACCGGACCCTGGAACTGTTGGCCGACGTGGGCGAGGGCCTGCGCCGCAAGCTGCCGGACAAGGCCGTGCAGTGGGTCGAAACCGGCGCGGCGCTGGGCGCGCTGCGGGTCGGCAGCAAGGTGGCCGGCAAGTTCGTGCGCCGCAACCCGGTGCTGGTGGGCGCTGCGGTGGTTGGTGCCGGCCTGCTGTGGCTGGCGGCGCGGCAGCGCGCCAAGCGCAAGGAAGCGGAAGCGATCGAAGGCGAGGCGCGGCAGGTGCGCGCGCTGCGCCGCGGCGAGTACGAGCGCGACGACTACGGCGTCTGAGCCGGGCGCCGCGCAGCCGGCCTCCGGCGCGCGGTGTTGCTTGCGCGAAGCGCGCGCCGGATCGCCTCAGCGGGCGCCGGTTTCCCGCCATTGGCCGGGCTGCAGGCCATCAAGCCGGTGCGGCCCCACCGCCACCCGCACCAGCCGCAGCGTGGGCAGCCCGACCGCTGCGGTCATCCGTCGCACCTGGCGGTTGCGGCCCTCGCTGATCGCCAGCTCCAGCCACGCATCCGGCACGGTCTTGCGGAAGCGCACCGGCGGGTCGCGCGGCCACAGCGCGGGCGCTTCCAGCAGCCGCGCCTGCGCGGGGCGGGTGGGGCCGTCGTTGAGCGTCACGCCGTCGCGCAGCTGCTGCAGCTGCGCCGCGTCCGGCGTGCCTTCCACCTGCACCCAGTAGGTTTTCGGCAGCTTGTGTGCGGGGTCGGTCAGCCGGTGCGCCAGCCGGCCGTCATCGGTGAGCAGCAGCAGGCCTTCCGAATCGAAATCCAGCCGGCCCGCCGGATACACGCCTGCCGGCAGGCCGAAGCCGGCCAGCGTCGGCCGCGGCGGCTGGCTGCGGTCGGTGAACTGGCAGAGCACGCCATAGGGCTTGTTGAAGGCGATCAGCATGGGATCAGCGGAGAATCCGGGTCACGCAACGTGGCGCCTATCGGCCGCGGTCGCGGCGCGGAGGGCGCTGCGTCGGGTGGTCATTCGCTGGCCGGCTTGCGGAAGCGCAGGGTCATGCGGTCGCTCTCGCCGATCGCCCGGTACTTTTCCGCATCGGCGGCGTCGTGGCGATTGGTGGGCGGCAGCGTCCACACGCCGTTGGGATGGTCCGCGGTGTCGGCTGGATTGGCGTTCACTTCGCTGCGCGCGTCCAGCACGAAGCCGGCACGGGTGGCCAGCTCGATCACCAGCGCCTCGGTCAGGTAGCCGGACTTCTTCATCGCGTCCAAGTCGGTGCCGGGCTTGGCGCGGTGATCCACCACGCCCAGTGTGCCGCCCGGCTTGAGCGCGGCGAAGAAGGCCTGGAAGTAGGTATCGGCAGTGCCGGCGGCCACCCAGTTGTGCACGTTGCGGAAGGTCAGCACCGCATCGGCGCTGGCCGGCGTACCCAGCGAAGGCGACTTGCCGTCGTACCAGTGCAGGCTGGCGCGGCCGTAGCGCGCGGCGTCGGCGGCGAACAGCGCCGGCAGCGGGCTGCTGCGGCCGGGCGCGGGGGTGGCGCTGGCGGCGATGTAGCGGCCGTGGTCGCGCAGGTAGGGCGCCAGGATCGCGCTGTACCAGCCGCTGCCCGGGCTGATCTCGATGACGGTGTCGGTGGGCTCCAGGCCGAAGAACGCCAGCGTCTCGGCCGGGTGGCGGTAGCGGTCGCGGGCACGCTGGGCGGCGTCGCGGCCGGGATCTGCCACCGCGGCCTGCAGCGCGCTGTCCACGGCCGGCGTGGCCGCCTCCTGCGCGGTCGAGGGCGTGGGCGTGGCGGCAGCGGTGGCCAGCAGCAGGGCAAGCGCGGGAATCGACAGGCGGGTCATGCGGAGCTCCGGATGCGACGGGCCCTGCAGGGTAAACCGGGCCGCCGCAAACACGAAGCCCGGCGCGCGGCCGGGCTTCGCGGGTCGCCGACGGGCGAGGATTACAGCATCGACAGCGCCGCGTTCAGCGTGGCCGACGGCCGCATCGCCGCCGCCAGCTTGGCCATGTCGGGCTGGTAGTAGCCGCCGATGTCCACGGGCTTGCCCTGCACGGCGACGAGTTCCTCGACGATCTTCGCCTCGTTCTCCGCCAGTGCCTTGGCGACCGCCGCGAACTTCGCCGCCAGCTCGGCGTCCGCGGCCTGTTCGGCCAGCGCCTGCGCCCAGTACAGCGCGACGTAGAAGTGGCTGCCGCGATTATCAATGGTGCCCAGCTTGCGGCCGGGCGAACGGTCGTTGTCGAGGAACTTCGCGTTGGCCGAGTCCAGCGCATCGGCCAGCACCTGCGCCCGCTTGTTGCCGGTGGTGTTGGCCAGGTGTTCGAACGAGGCGGCCAGCGCCAGGAATTCGCCCAGCGAATCCCAGCGCAGGTAATCCTCTTCCACGAACTGCTGCACGTGCTTGGGCGCACTGCCGCCGGCGCCGGTCTCGAACAGGCCGCCGCCGTTCATCAGCGGCACGATCGACAGCATCTTCGCGCTGGTGCCCAACTCCATGATCGGGAACAGGTCGGTCAGGTAATCGCGGAGCACGTTGCCGGTGGCGCTGATGGTGTCCAGGCCTTCGCGGATGCGCTTGAGCGAGAACTTCATCGCTTCCACCGGCGAGAGGATGCGGATGTCGAGGCCGGCGGTGTCGTGGTCGTTGAGGTAGGCCGCAACCTTGGCGATCAGGCCGCGGTCGTGGTCGCGCTGCGGGTCCAGCCAGAACACCACCGGGGTGTTCGACAGGCGCGCGCGGCTGACCGCCAGCTTCACCCAGTCGCGGATCGGCGCGTCCTTGGTCTGGCACATGCGCCAGATATCGCCGGCCTTGACCGGGTGCTGCAGCAGCACGGTGCCGTGCTCGTCGATCACCCGCACCACG
>JANJSW010000146.1 GCA_024711415.1 Thermomonas sp.
AGGATGCGGACGTAAGTGGCGCGGCCGGCATCGCGCGCGCGGTCCAGGCCGTTGCCGCGGTAGCGATCCTGCAGCTGCATCACCACGCCGTCGCGCGCGGCCAGCACCGGCGTGCCCACCGGCACCGCGAAGTCCAGCGCATAGCGGTTTTCCGCATCGCGGTGGCTGTATTCCCCTTCGAAGCCCTGGTCGATGCAGGCCTGCGGCTGCGCCAGCGGCAGCCGGTAGGCCACATCGCGCGGGCGCGCGTTGGAGCTGCCGGGCACGCCGCGCAGGCGCAGCCCCGCCCAGCCTGCGCGGCCGCCGGATGCCTGCAGCCGCGCCACCAGCGTGCTGCCCGCCGTGGGAACGCCGGCCCGCGCCGGCAGCATGGGTTGGCTGGGGGGCGGTACGCCGCCGGCGACGTCCAGCCGCACCTCGATCGGCCCGGCCAGCAGGTTGTCGGCCCACACCAGGTAGCCGTCGTCGCTGGCTTCGATGCGCAGCCGGGCGACCGCGGCCGCGTCGTCCGCGGCACTGGCGGAGGCGCTGGTGGCCACGCACAGGCAGGCCAGCAGCAGGGGGAGGGGAAGCGCACGCATCGGGGAAGTATGCCGATGCGGCGGAGGCTGCGCCGGCCCGTGACCGCGGTCGCAGCTGCGCGATGGGCCTTGCTCGCGCTTTCGCGGAAGCGGTGCGTTGCCTGCCGACGCGCGTCCGGCGGCCATATGAAGATTCGTTATCAGCATCGCTTCATCCGAATGAAGCGATTGACATAACCGCCGGTCATGTCCAGACTGGCCGCATCCATCGAGACCGGCGGAGGGACAGGCCCTTTGATGCCGGGGCAACCAGACGGCGCGCGCAAGCGCGTTGGCGAGGTGCCAAATCCTGCGGGGACCTGAGCGTCTGCCGGAAGATGGTTGCGAAGCCGCAGGCTGCGGTTCGCGACGCCGACGCGTTCGGCCTTCCCGCATCCCCGCGCGACTCCGATGGGCCAGCCATCGCCGGAGTCCGCCGTGAACCTTGCCAACCGCCTCGCCCCGTCCTGCCCCCCCCTCCCCCGGGCGGCGGAGCCGATGCCCGCGGTTCCGGCGGACGCCGCCGATGCCCGCCGCGGCAGCGTGGACGCGGTGCTGGCCAGCCGTCATGCCGGCACCCGCAGGCTGCGCCTGGACTACGAGCTGGTCGGGCCGGCCGGTGCGCCGGTGGTGTTCGTGGCCGGCGGCATTTCCGCGCATCGCCACGTCGCCGCCAATGCGCTGGATGCCGCGCCGGGCTGGGCCGAAGGCCTGCTGGGCGCCGGCCGCGCACTGGACCCGTCGCGGCTGCGCATCCTCGCCTTCGACTACGTCGGTGCCGACGGCAACCTGGACGCGCCCATCGACACCGCCGACCAGGCCGACGCGGTGGCGCTGCTGCTGGACGCGCTGGGCATCGACGCGCTGGCCGGCTACGTGGGTTATTCCTATGGCGCGCTGGTGGGGCTGCAGCTGGCGGTGCGGCATGCGCAGCGGCTGCGCAAGCTGGTGGCGGTGAGCGGCGTGCATCGCCCGCATCCCTATGCGGCGGCGTGGCGCGCACTGCAGCGCAAGGCGGTGGCGCTGGGACGGCTGCAGTGCGCCGACGAACAGGGCCTGTCGCTGGCGCGCCAGTTCGCGATGTTGAGCTACCGCACGCCGGAGGAATTCGCCGAGCGCTTCGACGCGCTGCCGCGGATCTGCAACGGCCAGGTGCGGGTGGCGGCGGAAGACTATCTCGACGCGGCCGGTGCGAAGTTCGTCGCCCGCGTTTCGCCGACCGCCTGGCTGCGGCTGTCCGAATCCATCGACCTGCACCGCATCGATCCCGCGCAGGTGGGCGTGCCGGTGTCGGTGATCGCGGTCGAAGGCGACCGGCTGGTGCCGATGGCCGACGCGGTGGAGCTGATCGAAGGCCTCGGCGGCCGCGGCCGCCTGCGCGTGCTGCGCTCGCCCTACGGCCACGACGCCTTCCTCAAGGAAACCGACCGCATCGACGCGCTGCTGGCCAGCGAACTGTTCGGCCCGGCCAACCGCATTCCCCTTCACGCATCCACCGGAGTTCCTGCATGAGTACTGGCATTACCGCCGCCGACAGCCGCGCCGCCACCCGCGCGGTGCGCGCCGGCATCGACCGCGACACCGCCTTCGGCGCGGTGACGCCGCCGCTGGTGCTGTCGTCGAACTTCAGCTTCGCCGGCTTCAACGACAAGCGCGCCTACGACTACACCCGCAGCGGCAACCCCACCCGCGACCTGCTGGGCGAGGCGCTGGCCGAGCTGGAAGGGGGCGCCGGCGGCGTCATCACCGCCACCGGCATGGGCGCGATCACCCTGGTGCTGAACGCGCTGCTGCAGCCCGGCGACGTGCTGGTGGTGCCGCACGACTGTTACGGCGGCAGCTGGCGGCTGTTCAACGCGCTGGCGAAGAAGGGCGCATTCGAACTGCTCACCTGCGATCTCACCGACCCGCAGGCGGTGGCCGCGGCGCTGGCGCGCAAGCCGGCGCTGGTGTGGATCGAAACCCCGTCGAATCCGCTGCTGCGGATCACCGACCTGCACGCGGTGATCGAGGCCGCGCACGCCGCCGGCGCACTGGCGGTGGCCGACAACACCTTCCTGTCGCCGGCGCTGCAGCGGCCGATCGCCGACTTCGGCGCCGACGTGGTGGTGCATTCCACCACCAAGTACATCAACGGCCACAGCGACGTGGTCGGCGGCGCGGCGGTGGCGAAGGACGCCGACGTGCACGCGCAGCTGGCGTGGTGGGCGAACGCGCTGGGCCTGACCGGCTCGCCGTTCGACAGCTTCCTGACCCTGCGCGGCCTGCGCACGCTGGATGCGCGCCTGCGCGTGCATCAGGAAAACACCCGGGCGTTGGTGGCGCTGCTGGACGGCCACCCGGCGGTGCGCACCGTGCATTACCCGGGGCTGGAAAGCCACCCGGGCCACGCGCTGGCGGCGCGTCAGCAGCATGGTTTCGGCGCGATGCTGAGCGTCGAACTCGAAGGCGGCGAGGCGGCAGTGCGCGGCTTTATCGACGGCCTGCGCTACTTCACCCTGGCCGAATCGCTGGGCGGGGTGGAGAGCCTGGTGGCGCACCCGGCCACGATGACCCATGCGGCGATGAGTGCGGAAGCGCGCGCCGCCGCCGGCATTTCCGACGGGCTGCTGCGGCTGTCGGTGGGCATCGAGCACGTCGATGACCTGCTGGCCGACCTGTCCGATGCCTTGTCGCGCGCGCAGGCTGCGGGCGCGGACAAACGCCAGGCTGCACGGTGAGCGCGCGGATCGCTGCGCTGCGCACGGCACAGGTCGCGCCGGCGCGGCTGGCGCTGCTGGGCACCGGTACCGTCGGCAGCGCGGTGTGGGCGCGGCTGGCCGGCTGGCAGGGCACGCCGCTGGGGCAGCGGCTGCTGTTGGTGCATGCGGCCAATTCGCGCTACGCGCTGGGCAATCCCGCCGGCATTCCCAGCGATGCCGGTGAGCTGTTGCTGCAGCATGCGCCACAGGCCAGTTCGCTGGCCGCGGTGGAGGACGCGCTGGCAGGCGACGGCACCCGCATCGTCATCGATGCCACCGCCTCGGAAGCGGTGGCGGCGCAGCACGCCCACTGGCTGGCGCACGGCATCCACGTGGTCACCGCCTGCAAGCTGGGGCAGGGTACGTCGCTGTCGCGCTGGCAGGCGATCCAGGCCGCGCAGCGGGGCGGCGGCAGCCACTACGGCGACAGCGCCACGGTCGGCGCCGGGCTTCCACTGCTGCGTTCGCTGCGCGCGCTGCAGGCCGGCGGCGACCGCATCCAGGCGATCGCCGGGGTGCTGTCCGGTTCGCTGGCGTGGCTTTTCAACCACTACGACGGCAAGCAGCCGTTTTCGGGTTTCGTCCGGCAGGCGCGCGACGCCGGATACACCGAGCCGGACCCGCGCGAAGACCTGTCCGGCGAGGACGTGCGGCGCAAGCTGCTGATCCTGGCGCGTGCTGCCGGCTTCGCGCTGGAGGCCGATGCGGTGCGGGTGCAGTCGCTGGTGCCGCCGGCCCTGGCGGCGCTGCCGCGCGAAGCGCTGGACGCCGCCCTGCCGGCGCTGGATGCGCCGCTGCGCGAGCGCTACGCCAGCGCCTACAAGAATGGCGCGAAGCTGCGCTTCGTCGCCCGCCTGGGTGCCGACGGCCATGCCACGGTGGGTCTGGAAGCGCTGCCTGCCGAGCATCCGCTGGTGGGCGGTGGCGGCACCGACAACCGGGTGGCGATCTGGTCCGACCGCTACCCCGACCAACCGATGGTGATCCAGGGGCCCGGCGCCGGGGCGGCGGTGACCGCGCCCGCGCTGCTGGACGACGCGCTGGCGATCCAGGCCGACATGGCTCAGTCGCCGGGCAGGCCGAAGAAGTCGGCGATCGGCATCGGCCGCTGGAACACGTAGCCCTGCGCGTAGTCGACCTGCAGCGCCTGCAGCCGGTTCAACTGCGCCTCGGTTTCCACCTGTTCGCCCACCGCGCGCATGTCCAGCAGGTGGGCGATCTCGGTGATCGAGCGCACCACTGCTTCCGACAGCCGTGATTCGGTCAGGTCGCGGACGAAGCCGCCGTCGATCTTGAGGTAGTCCACCTGCAGGTCGCGCAGGTAACCGAACGAGCAGAAGCCGGTGCCGAAATCGTCGAGCGCGAACTGGCAGCCCAGCTCGCGCATCCGGGCGATGAACCGGCGGGTGCGGGTGAGGTCGCGGACCACGCTGGTCTCGGTGATTTCCAGGCACAGCTGGCCCGGCCCCAGCGGGCTGTGGCGCAGGCGGCCGGCGGCGTAATCGGCGAACTCGTCGTCGGCCAGGGTGGCGGCGCCGAGATTGATGTTGCACTGGCCGATCCGCTTCGCCACCGCGCGATGCGCATCCAGCCAGTCCAGCACCGTGTCCAGCACATGGCGGTCCAGGCGCGGGCCCAGCCGGTAGCGTTCGGCCGCGGCGATCATGTCGGCCGGCGCGCGCAGCCGGTCCTCGCCGTCGCGCCAGCGCAGCAGCACTTCGAAGTGCGTCTGCACCGCGCCGGGTGCGCGCAGGTTCACGATCGGCTGGCACCAGAGTTCGAAGCGGCGCTGGTCCAGCGCTTCGCGCGCGTCCAGCGCATTGCGCATCATCCGGCTGCGGGTGCGCAGGCTCTCCACGTTCTGGCCGGCCACCAGCAGGCGATTGCCGCCCAGTTCCTTGGCCTCGTGGCAGGCGGTATCGACCTGCGACAGCAGGTCGTCGAAGCTGGCGTGCGGCGGCAGGCTGGCGGCGATGCCGATGCTGGCGGTGGTGCGCAAGGTGCCGCCTTGCCAGACCACCCGCAGCTCCTCCAGCGCGGACAGCAAGCGGCGCCCCGCGACGGCGGCGGTGGCCGCCTCCTGCGGGGTCAGGATGGTGAACTCGTCGCCGCTGCTTCGGGCCACCAGCGCGTCGTGGCTGAAGGCGTCGCGCACCAGCGTCGCCACGTGCCGCAGCGCTTCGTCGCCGGCGGCATGGCTGGCGGCGTCGTTGACCAGCTTGAAGTTGTCCAGATCCACGTACAGCAGGGTCTGCGCCGCGGTCGAGTGCGCCAGCCGCGCGCGCGCCAGCTCCTCGAAGGCGTCGCGGTTGAGCAGGCCGGTCAGCGGGTCGGTGGTGGCGCGGATGCGCAGCGCCTCCATGCTGTAGGCGCGCTCGTTGTAGGACGCCAGCAGCAGGATGGGTACCACCGAATTGACCACCAGCGTGCCCATCATCAGGGCGGTGTCGCGCAGCAGCTCCGGCCGTTCGGTGCCGCCCAGGCCCAGCCCCAGCACCAGCGCCAGCAGCACGGTGGTCAGCATGGTCGCGCCGGCAGTGAACAGCGGCGGATAGCGCGCCGCCGACCACAGCAGAAGGGCCAGCGGCAGGGTTGCGATCGACAGCGGATACAGGCTGCCGCCGCGCGAAATCGCAAATCCGCCGGCCAGCGCCAGCAGCATCGCCGCGATCCATGCCAGGCGTTCGCGGCGGCTGGCGCCGGTGGGCGCGGGCAGCTGCACCGGCGGGCTCCTGGCGAAGAACAGCAGCAGGAACGGCACGATGGCGGTCACTCCGAGCAGGTCGCCCAGCGCCCACTGCAGCAATACCCGCGGCAGCTGCGTGGCCGGCACCATGCCGGCGACCAGCATGCCGGCGGCGCCCACCACCGCGCTGGCCGTCGACAGCAGGATGCCGCCGCGCAGCAGCAGGAAACCGTCGGCGATTCGCAGCTGCAGCCGCGGCTGCCGGCTTGCCACGTAGGCGCAGGCGGCCACCGTGCCGATGTAGTTGCTGGCCAGCGAGAACGGCAGGAAGGCCGCGGGTACCGGCACCACCAGCAGGTGCACCAGCAGCTGTGCCAGCGGGATCACCAGCGCGTAGCGCAGGCCGTGGCGCAGCACCAGCGCATAGCCGATGCCGGCGGCGGGCCAGAGCAGGGTCACGTCGGCGGGGGTACGCAGGTACAGCACGGCAATCACCGCGCCGGCGAAATACAGGCCGGTCAGCAGGGCACCACGCAGCGCTGTGGCGACGGCGTTCTGCATGGACTCATCCCGGTTCCGTGGGCGGCGCGGGGGGGCGTGCTGCTTCCGGGGGCGGCTCGCCGCCTGCGCCCGGCTGGGCCTGGGCGGGCACCACGCCGGATGCGCCGAACAGTTCCAGCATCCCGCTGGCCAACAGCTGGCGCGGGTTGTTCCGATAGGCTGAAACATCTTCCGGCAGCCGTGCGTTCGCCAGCGGCCGATAGGCCATCCAGCCATTGCGCCCGGAATTCTTGACGGCGTACATGGCGCGGTCGGCCAGGGGCACCAGCTGCTCCCAGCCGAGCAGATCCGGGCGGTCGGGGAACAGCGGGCATTCGACCAGGCCCACCGACACGGTCAGCCGATGTTCCTCGCCGTTGCCGAGATCGAAGCGGTGCGCGGCGATGTGCGAACGCAGCCGTTCGCCGATCAGCGCCACGCTGCCGCGCGGCAGTGGTCGCAGCACCAGCAGGAATTCCTCGCCGCCCCAGCGAGCCACGTAGTCGCCGCTGCGCTTCAGTTCGCCCAGCAGCCGGCCGAGTTGTTCCAGCACGCGGTCGCCGGCCGCGTGGCCCCAGGTGTCGTTGATGACCTTGAAATGGTCGACGTCGAGCAGAGCGATCACCAGCGCTTCGCGGCCTTCGCGATAGTCGGGATCGCGCTGGTAGAACGACAGGTCGATGGGAATCTGCTGGGTCAGGTAGCGACGGTTGTGCAGGCCGGTGAGCGGGTCGGTGAAGCTGATTTGCTCCAGCCTGGCGTTGGCGGCCTGCAGGTCGCGGGTGCGCTCCTGCACCAGCTGCTCCAGCACCATGCGCTGTCGCGCATACCGATGGCGCAGGCTCAGGTAGCCCAGCCACACCAGCGCCACCGCCAGCAAGCCTGCCAGGACGCGGAAGGCCAGGGTTTCGTGCAGGTGGGGCGGCACGATCACGTCCAGATGCGCACTGCCGGCCAGCGGGTCGGCGCGGCTGAAGTCGGCCACCTCGAAGCGGTACTGGTTCGGCGGCAGATTGATGTAGCTGGCCGACCGCAGCGAAGGGTTGTCCAGTTCGCGCCAGCGTTGGTCGAAACCGACCAGCCGGTAGCGCAGCCGCGGCAGTCGGGTCGGCTGGAACGCCGGCACGGTGAAGTCGAAGCGCAGGTCGCGCGCGTCCATCGGCAGCCGCAGCGTGTCCTTGCCGGGGACGTAGGCGCGAGCCTGCGTTGCCACGCTTTCAATCCGCACCGGCCGCGGCGTGCCGGCCTCGGCGGTGGCCAGCCGCACCAGCAGCGCGCCGTCGCGGGTAGGCAGCCACAGCTGGCCGTCGCGCAGCAGGCCGCGGCCGTTGCCGGAACCGTTGCAGCATTTGTCCTGTTGGCCGCCGGGACGGTCGAAACCGGAATTGATGACCAGCTGCGGGTCCAGTTGCAGGGCGGGCGAGCGCAGCGCCCGCTCGAGCTGCTCCAGCGGCAGCCGGTACACGCCCTGCATGCCGGCCACCCACAGGCTGCCGGCGTCCTCGGCGAGGTGGAAGGGAATGTTGGTCGGCAGGCCGCGCCTGCCGTCGAAGGCGTGCCAGCGCTTGCCGTCGAACACGTGCAGGCTGTCGCCGTTGCTGCTGCCCACCACCCACTGCCCGTTCGCCAGTTCGAGCAGGGCAGTGACGGCGATGTCGTCATCGAGCCCGGTCTGTCGTCCCAACGCGAGGATGCGGCCGTTGCGCCACTCGTACAGGCCATGGCTGGAGCCCACCAGCAGGCGACCCTCGCGGGTTTCGTGGATGACGCGGATGCGGGCGTCGGCCAGGCCTTCGGCCCGGCCGTAGCGGAGCAGCCGGTGATCGCGGTCGAGCAGGAACAGCCCGTCGCCGCTGGCGAACCACAGCCGCCCGCTGCGGTCGCGGACGATGCCGTTGATCTGCAGGTTGCGCAGCGGCGCCAACACCGCCGGCTGCTCCAGCCGGCCGCCGCGCAACACGGCCACACCGGCGCGGGTGCCGATCCAGACCTGGCCGGCTTCCGCCAGCAGGCTGTAGGCCTCCGGATGCGGCAGCCGCGCGCCGGCCACCGCCTGCTGGACGCGGCCATCGCGCCAGACTTCCACCCCGTTGACGGTACCCAGCCAGACGCTGCCGTCGGGTGCCCCGGAAATCGCCCACAGCAGCGGGTTGGCCAGGCCATGGGACTGGTCGACGCGGCGGGTGTAGCCGTTCCAGGCCCGCGCCACGCCTTCGGTCTGGCTGCCCAGCCACAGGTTGCCGTCGTGGTCTTCGTAGATCGCGCGGATGCCGATGCTGCCCGGCGTGCCCTGGATGCGCTCGACCGGCTGGCCGCCGCGCCACCGCTCCAGGTACTGCGAGGTCGCGACCCACAGGTTGTCGTCGCGGTCGCTGGCCATCGCCTCGATGGTGGGTGCGTTGCCCGTGCCCGCGCCGAGGAAGGCGCCGTGCTGCAAGCGGAACAGGCCGCGGTTGCCGCCCGCCCAGATGGCGCCGTGGTGCCAGGCCAGCGCAGTGACCGGGGCGCCCGCCGCTGCCGGCAGCGGGAAGGCCTCGGTCGTGCCTGGATGGATCCGGTAAACCCGCCCGGCGCCGCCCGCCCACAGTCCGTCGGGCCGCACCAGCAGGCTCAAGGCCGGCTCCGGCAGTGCATGCAACAGGCGCAGGCGGCCGCCCTGGGGGGTGTAGATGCCCTCCGCGCCCGCCACCAGCACGCGGCCGTCGGCCATCGCCAGCGCCCGCACCGGGAAGGCGAGCGCCGGCTGGCCGCCGGCGTCC
>JANJSW010000196.1 GCA_024711415.1 Thermomonas sp.
GGTGGTGACGCGGGGTGCTTTGTCGCCGGGGTTGATGCGCTCGGGCGAATAGCCGATTGCGAAGGTGTTTTCGGCCCCGTCGGCCGTTGCTTCGTAACGCAGCCCGGACACGCGCGCCAGGATGGGGACGCAGATTTCCTCGGTGCAACCGGGGTAGACGGTGGATTCGTAGACGACGGTATCGCCGGCCTTGAGCACCTTGCCGATGGCCTCGGACGCCTTGACCAGCGGGGTCAGGTCCGGGCGCTTGGCCGCGTCGATCGGGGTGGGCACGGTGACGATATAGACGTTGCAGCCGGAAATGGCGTCCAGCTGGTCGGTGAAGCGCAGGCCGGTGGCCTGGGCCAGCAGCTCCGGCTCGACTTCCAGCGTGCTGTCCCTGCCCTGCTGCAGCTCGGAGATGCGGGCGGCATTGATGTCGAAACCGGTGGTGGCGTACTGCTTGCCGAACTCCACCGCCAGCGGCAGGCCCACGTAGCCGAGGCCGATGATGGCGATCTTGGTGTCTTTCAGGGTCTGGGGCATGTGGGCTACAGGTCAGTGGATGCGGGGTGCCGTTGGCTCGTGCAGACCGGGGCTACCGCCGGTCGGCGGGGACTGCCAACAGCATGGCGGGCGGCGCGTTCGCGCGGCCTTCACCGCGGGTCGTCGGCAGGCGTGGCGTGGATCCGGCCGCCGCCTGCGGATCGCACACCGTGAATACCGGCGCGAATGACGGGGATCGCCCCCGCATTGCCGCGCACCCGGGGGTGGATGCGGGTTCAGTCATGACCGACTTCCCCCTTCAGGGCTTCGATTTCCGCGGCCAGCTGGTCGTATTCGCGCATCTTGCGGGCGAGGAAGGCGCGGGTGAGCTGGGCCTTGGCTTCGATGCCGCTGGGGGTCAGGAGATAGGCATAGCCCAGCTTGTGCGGGTTGCGGCTGAAATTGCCGGCTTTCACCCACCCCTTGTCGATCAGGGCGCGCAGGGCGTAATTGATCTTGCCCAGCGAAACGCCGGTATCGCGGGCCAGTTCGCGCTGGCTGGCCTGCGGGGCATCCGCCAGCCGCCGCAGCAGGGCCACGTCCAGTTCGTCGGCGTTGTTCGGCATCGACGGCATGCGTTCATCCAATGAACAGATGTCCGACGGTACTGCGCATCGGGGGTGGAGGCAAGTTTGCGGGCTGCGCGGGCGTGAAATGCCCGGCTATGGCCCCTCCTGCGAATGCGGCCCCGGACACCACGTTCACGGCTGATGCCGCTCCTGCAAATGCGGCAGGAACTACGATCGCGACTGAAGTCGCGCCTACAGGATGGTCCGATTCGATCGGGGCTTAGTGCGGTTCACGCCAACACGATCCGCTTGGCCAGGTCGCTGAAATACGCCGCCGACCAGATATCCAGTACGCCGGGGTCGCGCAGGAACGGGCGCACGTCGGCACGGGCCTGCGCGATGTCCAGTGCTGCGATGCGTTCCTGCAACAGGTGGGCCAGATCGGCCGGCTGCATGATGGCCGCGCCGTCCCAGTCGCCGCTTTGGCGCGCACGCTGCTCCAGGTGCGCCAGATGCAGCGGCACCGCGTGGCGCACGTACCACTCGAAATCGAACCAGTCGCGGCCTTTCACGCGGTTTTTCCATTTGCGGAACAGCAGCGCGTGCAGCTTGCCGGCATGCAGGTCCGGCAGCGCGTAGCACTTGGCGTAGAACGAGTACGGCTGCAGCAGCAGGCGTTCTTCGGTGGCGAACCCGGGGGGCGGGTCGGTATCCACCTCGAACTTGATCTTGAGGATGCGCTGGCCGCGCACCTGCACGTCGTACAGGGACGTGCCCTGCTTCACGAACGCCGACACCACGGCCGAATCCACGGACTTCGCGTGCGCGGTGATGGCCACTTCGAAACCGAAGGCGGCGAACTCGCTGCGCATGGCATCGAAATAGGGCTCCAGGCGGAAAGCGCGATCCGGGACCAGCAGCGAGAAGTCCAGATCCTCCGAGAACCGTGGCAAGCCGTGGAAGATGCGCAGGCAGGTGCCGTCGTAGAAAGCGGCCTTGTCGAAAAAGCCGCCCCGCTGCAATCCGGCCAGCGCGATTTCCTGCATGACTTCGCGCAGGGCGTGCTCGCGCTCCTGTGCGGGGTAGCGCGCCAGCATTTGCTCGATGACGCTCACTGCAGGGCCTCCACGCATTGCAACAGGGCGCGCAGTTGCGCGGTCTTGGTGCCGCAGGTGGCGTAGGTACGCACCACATCCAGGCTCAGATGGCGCAGCGCCTCTGCGTCGATGCGCAGGTCTTCGAACAGGAACTGCTGCATGGCGACCCTGCTGGTGGCGCGCAGCCTTGGCGTCAGTATGACCTTGTCGCACAGCGCCTTGGCCGGCGATGCGATCAGGAAGGTTTCCTGCGCAGAGGCGCTGGCCTGGGTGATCCCGCAGGGGTACACGCTGGCGGGCAGGCGGGTGTAGGAGAACCGGCCAAGCGCGTTGTCGATCACCCGTCCGCGCCCGGTGCAGACCGAGGTGACTTCATGCACGCGCTCGGGGATCAACCCATGCCAAGCCAGCGCGTAGTCCAGCGAGACGCAGGAGGGCCCGTACAGCAGATTGGCCACCAGCGGCAGGCAAGGCGCAGCTGCCGCGTCGCCCAGCACGTACTGCCCGCGCATGAGCGGCAGCAGCACCCCTTGCCGCAGCCATTGGGCGATCTTGTCGTTCGGGCGCCGGTAGTCCTTCAGCAAGGGCAGCAGCGCGCCGTGGCGGAAGGGAATACGGCCGAACTGCTGGAGGCGAGGTTCGATGACGTTCATTTTTGACAGAATAATCGGATTTAATCCGATTATCCATGCAAATATTCAACCCCACGCGGTGCGAAGTACGTGGTGGTTCCCTGCGGTGCGCGCCTACGCAGCGGGGTCCGGAGGTGCGGCCGGCGCATTGGCCACGCCGTGCGGCACATGCCCGGCGGCGACGTGGCGGCGGGCGGAATCGATGTTGTGCGGTGAATCGTCGAAGAAGATGTCGGCGCCGAAGGCTTCCAGGAACGGGCCCTTGTCACGGCCACCCAGGAACAGCGCCTCGTCCAGCCGCACGTCCCATTCGCGCAGGGTGCGGATCACCCGCTCGTGCGCGGGCGCCGAGCGGGCGGTGACCAGCGCGGTGCGGATGGGTGCGGCTTCGCCGGGCGGGAACGCCGCCTGCAGGTCGTGCAGCGCCGCCAGGAACCCGCGGAACGGGCCGCCCGACAGCGGCTCGTGCGCGCGTGCGCGCTCGTGCTGGCCGAACGCCTCCAGGCCCTGCTCGCGCGAGACGCGTTCGCTTTCGTCGCCGAAGATCACCGCGTCGCCGTCGAAGGCGATGCGCAGCTGGCGCTGACGCGATTCGCTGGCCTTCTCCGGCAGGATGGTGGCGGCCGCGACGCCCGCTTCCAGCGCCTGCCGCACCGATTCCGGGTTGGCCGACAGGAACAGTTGCGCGCCGAACGGCTTGATGTAGGGCCACACCGGCGCGCCGGCGGTGAAGGTGGCGCG
>JANJSW010000017.1 GCA_024711415.1 Thermomonas sp.
GGCAGCTTGCGCAGGAAGCGCGCGCCGCTGGCGATGACGAGGCCGTCGTTGGCGACGTCGCCGGCTTCGGTGTGCAGCACCCGCCCGTCCGCCGACAGCCCGGTGGCGCGCGCGCGGTGGAAGCTGATGCGTTCGCGGCGCAGGAAGTCGTCCAGCGGCACCACCAGATCGGCACGGCTGCGCAGGCCCGAGGGGATCCAGATCGTGCCCGGCAAGTAGTGCAGCTCGGCACGCGGCGCAACCAGGGTCAGCGAGGCGTCGGGCGCGTGCTTGCGCAGGGTGCGCAGGGCGGTCAGGCCGGCGAAGCCTGCACCGACGACGGTAATGCGCTCGCTCATTGCGCCTCCTACTCCGTGAGTCCCAGCACCTGCCGGAGCTTGCCTTCCAGCCCGGTGACGCCACCCGATTTGCCGATCTCCAGCGCGCGCTGCGCGGCAACGTCGTCGAATTCGCGCTGCTCCAGCGCCAGCAGCGCACCGGCGCGGTTGCCGCTGGCGCAATGCACCAGCACCCCGCCGCCATGGGCTGGCGCCAGCGCCGCGTGCAGGGCGCGCGCGTTGGCCGGGTTGATGCCTTCGGCGCCGCCGACCGGGATTTCGATGTAGCGCAGGCCCGCCGCACGGACTTCGGCAGCCTCGTCGCGATCCTTGAGTTCGCCCGGCGTGCGCAGGTTGACCACGGTACGCACGCCGCGCGCCTTGATTGCCGCCCAGTCGCTGGCCGCCGGCTGGCCCGCGGTGTACAGCCCCGGCAGCGGCTGCAGCAGCGCCACCGAGGTCGCCGCCGGCGGCGCATGCGCGCAGCCGGTCGCCAGCGCGACCGCCAGCAGCAGTGCAGGCCACACGATTCGCCGCTGCGCGCTCATGCCTGCGCCTCCTGCGAGGGGGTCAGTTCGTCGAACGCGCGCAGCGCTTCCGCCGCGTAGATCATCGACGGGCCTGCGCCCATGTAGATCGCCATCGACAGGGTCTCGAGGACTTCCTCGCGGCTCGCGCCGGCCTTGATCGCGGCCTTGGCATGGAAGCCGATGCAGCCATCGCAGCGGGTGGCGATGGCAATCCCGATCGCGATCAGCTCCTTGGTCTTCACGTCCAGCGCGCCGGGCTTGAGCGCTTCGCGGGCCAATGCGGAGAAGCCCCGCATCGGATCCGGCGCACCCTCGCGCAGCTTGCCGATGGCGGCGTTGAGGTCATCGATCAGCTCGGGATAGGACTGGCTCACGGAAACACTCCTGCAATCAAAGGTACTGGCGCGTCCAGCGCACGATATCAGCCGTGCCCATCGCACCGGCCTGGCGCGCAAGCTCCCGCCCCTCGCGGAACAGCACCAGGGTGGGAATGCTGCGGATGCCGAAGCGCTGGCCCAGCACGGTTTCGGACTGGGTATCGATCTTGCCCAGGCGCAACTGGGGCTCCAGCTGGGCGGCGGCCGCCTCGAACTGCGGCGCCATCATCCGGCACGGACCGCACCACGGCGCCCAGAAGTCCACCAGGATCGGCAGGCTCGCGCGCTCGACGTGCGCCTGGAAGTTGTCCAGCCCCAGCGCCAGCGGGTGCGCCGCGAACAGCGCGGCGCCGCACTTCCCGCATTTCGGCGCTTCCGCCAGCCGCGCATCGGGCACGCGGTTCAGGCCGTTGCAGGACGGACAGGCAACGATGGTGGACGGCGCGCTCATGCGGCCTCCCCCGCGCCCCCGGGCACATACTCGGCGCCATCGGCATCGATGATGCGCACGTCCACCTGCATGCCTTCGCGCACGCTCTGGGTGACGAGGCAGAACTCCTCGAACTGCGCCAGCACGCGATCGAAGCGCTCCAGCCCGGCGGCGGCATCGGACAGGTGGATCGCCACCTCGGCGCGCGGGATGCGCCAGCGGCCGGCCTCGTTGCGCGCCTTGTGCGCCACGATCTGGGTGCGGATCGGGCCGGGGGCGTTCTTGAACTTGCGCAGTGCGAACAGCAGGCTGGCCGACAGGCAGTTGGCCACCCCCGCCACCAGCAGGTGCGACGGATTCGGACCCGCGCCCTCCCCCAGCGGCGCGCCCTCATCGGTGTGCAGGGCGTCCAGATCCGTTCCCTCGAAGCTGATCCGGAACGCGTAGGGCCCTTCCTGTTCCAGCAGCAGCCGGATGCCGTCGTCTTCGCTCATCAGGTTCCTCCACTCATTTGCTCAGGCATGGCCGGCATCGGCCGTCCTGCGCTTCAGCACGTAGTACAGCAACGGGATCACCACCAGCGTGAGGACGGTGCTGACCAGGATGCCGAAGATCAGCGAAATCGCCAGGCCGTTGAAGATCGGATCGTCGAGGATGAAGAACGCACCCAGCATCGCCGCCACGCCGGTCAGCACGATGGGCTTGGCGCGCACCGCGCAGGCGTCGATCACCGCGTCCACCAGCGGCACGCCGCGCTCGGTTTCCTGGTTGATGAAGTCCACCAGCAGGATCGAGTTGCGGACGATGATGCCGGCCAGCGCGATCATGCCGATCATGCTGGTGGCGGTGAACTGCTTGCCCAGCAGGGCGTGGCCGGGCATCACCCCGATCACGGTCAGCGGGATCGGCGCCATGATCACCAGCGGCACCAGGTAGCTGCGGAACTGCGCCACCACCAGCAGGTAGATCAGCACCATGCCGGCGGCGTAAGCAATCCCCATGTCGCGGAAGGTTTCGTAGGTGATCTGCCAC
>JANJSW010000275.1 GCA_024711415.1 Thermomonas sp.
CCCCGGTGCAGCCCGCGCTAGCGAGGATGGCACGCAGGCCATCATCCGGCTGCAACGCGGCCGAAGCGGATGCGACACCAGCGGACGCCTGATCGAACGCGGCCAGCAGCTGCTCCGCCGCGTGCAGACCCGCCTCGTAGCGCGGCGCGCCGCGACCATCGCGCAGCGCCACCTGGGTCAGGTGGTGGCTGGCGTGCCGCGTGAGGAATTCGCCGATCACCGGCGGCAGCACCCTTTCGCCACGCAGCCGATCCAGGTCTTCGGCCGCCACCTTGCGCGCGTGCTCCAGGCGCTCGCGTCCACGCTGTGCCTCGGCAGTGCGTTTCTCGGCCAGTTCGAAGCGCTTGCGGTGCTGCGCCATGTAGCCGCGCAACTCCTGTTCCAGCGTTTCGAAGATCGCCACGTCCTCGTTGAATTCGGCGACCAGGCGGTCGATCGTGTGATCGACCCGGGTCAACAGCTCGCGCTCCTGCGGGGCCTCGCCGCGGTTGCCTTCGCAGGCCTCGGCCACCGTGTTGAGCAACTTGCGCGCGGGATGCTCCTTGAACATGAACATGCGGCGATCCTTCACCGCCACCTTCACGTAGGGCACCAGCATCCGCCCGATCTTCTGGCGGATCTGGGTGTCGTACTGCGGGCCGTCCAGCAGCACGTCGAACAGCAGGGCGACCAGATCGACGGCATCGCCGTCCAGCCCGTCCAGGTTGATGTTGTCACCGCGCACACCCAGCTTGCGCGCGCTCTGGGTCATCTGCTGGCGCAACTGGCCGGCCAGCGACTGTTCGGCCTCGCCCGCGGGGGTGAAGCGCGCGCTGCCGTCGTGCTGCATCAGCGACAGGATCGACATCAGGTCGTTGGTGGGCAGCGCAGGACCCATGCCTGCCTGGCCTCCCGGCGCGGGCAGGCCCATCGCCGAACGCCAGCCCTGCAGCATGCCGAGGATGTTGGCGAAAGCGGCCTGGTCGACGGGACTGATCTGCGCCGCTGCGCCTTCATCGGATGCGCCTTGCCGCGGCGCGACCTGGTCGTGATGGGGGTCGGGATGGCCTGGCGACGCCGGCTTCTGCACCCGCGTGGGGGCACCGTTGACGCGCAGTTCGGGCAGGATGCCCGCGGTGGCCATCAGGGTATTGCAGCGGTCGTAGATTTCGCCGAGGGCGCCGGTCAGCTCGCGCTCGAAGAACTTGAACACCACGATCCGCAGTTCGGCGCTGATGTCCAGCTGGGCCATCGCCTTGCCGAGCGCCCCGGCCAGGAACACCGGGTCCAGCGGATTTTCCTGCGCCGGCAGCTCGGTCAACCCGACCACGACGAGGAAACGCTTGCGCACGGCGTCGAAAGCCGATGCGTGCGTGCGCAGAACCGAAGCGGAAAGCTGTTCGATCGCCAGCTGCTCTTCCAGGTCCTCTTCGGCCACCAGGCTGAGGCTGCCGCCCTCCTCGCCCTCGCCCACTGCAGCGCATTTGCCGTGCAGGGCGCGGAACCGGTTGTGGACGACGCCACGGAAACGCTGGGACAGCTCGCTGCGCGCGCGGCGCATGTCGCGCAGCGCCATCAGCCCCAGCGACTCCTCGCCGGTCTGGCTGCGATCGAACAGGTAATCGTCGAGATCGGCCAACGCGCTGTCGAGCGCCGGCACGGCGCGGTCGAGCACGTGCTTCTGCAGCGCGTCGAGCAGCGGGCCGTTGGCGCGCGAGGGCATCGGAGTCGGGGATTCCGCGGGGGAACGGAAATTCATGGCATGGCCTGCCGAGAGTGGCCCAAGCGAAACCTTACGCCAATTCAGCAACGTGATGAGTGACGGCCGTCATGAAACCACGCGACGTTCCGGCGCTCAATCCGGCAGCACCCTGCCGATCCCGGTCCGCACCAGCTCCGCCACCGCCTCCGCCAGCTGCGCGGCCGGGGTGCCGGCGCTGAAGCCCAGCCGGAAGTGCAGCTCGCCCGCCTGGGTGCGCGAGGAATGCAGCGAGGCAATGTTGACCCCATGGCGCTCGAACACGTGCAGCAGGCTGCGCAGCGAGCCGGGCCGATCCTCGGGCAGGTGGATGCCGAGGGTGTGCGGGTCGGCCAGGTCGGCCAGCAGGTAACCGATGCGTTCGTAGGTGTAGTTGCCCTGCGCCAGCGCCTGCTCGCCGAGGGCATCGCGGTTGGCATCCAGGAACGCCGACCGGAACTCGGCGCGGGCGGCATCGTCGCCCTGCCCGACCAGATCTGCCAGCCGCGACAGCTGCGCGGCCAGCGCGCGCAGCGCCGCCGGCCCGTGCGGATTGCCGAACTGGATGTCCTCGTAGATCGCGGGGTTCAGCGACAGGATGCGTGCGGCGATGGCGGCATCCATCTCGAACGAGGCAGTGCGCAGCGGCAGCAGCTCGGCCAGGGTGCCGGCCAGGTCCGCCTGTTCGCGCAGCACACCGGCCTGGGCCAGGTGCGAGGCATGCACCATCGCCTGCACCAGCGCCATCGCGCGGTCGTGGCGCTCGGGCGTGGCGCGCACGCATTCGGCTTCCAGCACCGCCAGCAGCGATTCCAGCCACGGCCGCCACGAGGACAGCCGCGCTTCGCAGACCACCAGCACCCGGCCCTTGAGGGTCGGCGACTTGGGCGGCGCGGCCATCGGATGCAGCCCGGCCACTTCGGCCTGCGAGCCCAGCATCGCCGCGACCGGCGCCGCCTTGACCGAGGTGATGTCCAGCCACAGCTTGCCCGCCTCGCGCCCGGCGGACAGCCGCGCGTAACGTTCGATCAGTTCCGGCGTGGATCGGATCGGCGCGGAAAACAGCAGCACGTCGGCCTGATCCAGCAATGCGTCCTCGCCGGCGGAGGCCGGATCGGCAGGATCGCGACCGATCACTTCCAACCCCATCCGGGTTTCGAAGAACGTGCGCAGCCAGCGCCCGTAGGCGCCGGCGCAGCCGACGATGCCGATGCAGGGGGAAGCTTTCAAAACGGAACCGGGCTCCGCAGGGGAGCCCGGATTCTACGTGCGCACATCGCGTGGCGGGGCGATGGTGGCTTACGAAACCATGCGGTCCCAGAACCCCTTCACGCCGTCGAGGAAGGTGCTGGACTTGGGCGAATGGCGGCGCGCGCCCTCGCCGACGAAGGTGGCTTCGAACTGTTCCAGCAGCTGCCGCTGCTCGGGGGTGAGGTTGACCGGCGTTTCCACCGCAACCCGGCAATACAGGTCGCCCGCCTGGCGGCTGCGCACCGACTTCACCCCGCGGTCGCGCAGGCGGAACACCTTGCCGCTCTGGGTTTCGGCGGGAATGCGCAGCTCCAGTTCGCCGCCCAGGGTGGGCACGCGCACGGTGTCGCCCAGCGCCGCCTGCGAGATGCGGATCGGCACTTCGCAGTGCAGGTCGTCGCCGTCGCGCTCAAAGATCTCGTGCGGGCGCACCCGCACTTCCACGTACAGGTCGCCCGGCGGCGTCCCGGCCGGGCCGGCTTCGCCCTCGCCGGCCAGGCGGATGCGGTCGCCGCTGTCCACGCCGGCCGGGATCTTCACCGCCAGGGTCTTTTCCTGCTCGATCCGGCCATTGCCGTTGCAGTGCTTGCAGGGATTGGCGATGGTCCTGCCGGCGCCGTCGCAGTGCGGGCACGGCGCCTGCATCATGAACGGGCCGCGCTGCATGCGGACCTGGCCGCGCCCCTGGCAGGTGCCGCAGGTTTCCACCTTGCCGTCTTCGGAGCCGCTGCCCTTGCACGGCTCGCAGTTGGCCATGGTGGGGATGTGGATGGACTTCTCGACCCCGGCCACCGCCTCCTCCAGGTCCAGCTCCATCACGTAGCCGACGTCGGCGCCGCGGCGCGGGCCGTGCTGGCGCCCGCCGCCGAAGATGTTGCCGAAGATGTCGCCGAAGATGTCGCCCATGTCGGCGCCACCGAACCCGCCGAAACCGGGGCCGGCGTTGCCGCCGCCCATGCCGTGCTCGAACGCGGCGTGTCCGTGCTGGTCGTACAGGCGACGCTTGCCGCCGTCGCTCAGCACTTCATAGGCTTCCTTGCACTCCTTGAACGCCGCTTCCGCGGCCTTGTCGCCGGGATTGCGGTCCGGATGGTGCTTCATCGCGCAGCGGCGGTAGGCCTTCTTCAGCTCCTCCTCGCTGGCGTTGCGGGCCACGCCCAGGACTTCGTAGTAATCGCGCTTGCTCATCGGCTGAACCTGTTCCCGTCACGGCGACGGGCAGACCACCGGCCTGCCCGTCGCATTGCCTGCCTGGCGATCAGGCCTTCTTGTCGTCGTCCTTGACCTCGGTGAACTCGGCGTCCACCACGTCGTCGGCCGGCTTGCCGGCATCACCGGCCTCGCCCTGCGGCTGGCCCGCCGCCGCTGCGGCGGCGAACAGCGCCTGGCTGGCTTCCTCCAGCGCCTTGGCCTTGGCCTCGATCTGGCCCTTGTCGTCGCCCTTCATCGCGGTTTCCAGCTCGGCGATGGCACCTTCGGCGCGGCCGATGGCATCGCCCGGCAGCTTGTCGCCGTTGTCCTTGATGGTGCCGCGGGTGGCGTGGATCAGGGCATCGGCCTGGTTGCGCGCGGTGACCAGCTCGTGGAACTTCTTGTCCTCCTCGCGGTGGCTTTCGGCGTCCTGGACCATCCGCTGGATCTCGTCATCCGACAGGCCCGAGCCGGCCTTGATCTCGACCTTCTGCTCCTTGCCGGTCTTCTTGTCCTTGGCGGTGACGTGGACGATGCCGTTGGCGTCGATGTCGAAGCTCACCTCCACCTGCGGCATGCCGCGCGGGGCGGCGTCGATGCCGGTGAGGTCGAACTTGGCCAGCGACTTGTTGTAACGGGCCTGTTCGCGCTCGCCCTGCAGCACGTGCACGGTCACGGCCGACTGGTTGTCCTCGGCGGTGCTGAACACCTGCGAGGCCTTGGTCGGGATGGTGGTGTTCTTCTCGATGATCTTGGTGAACACGCCGCCCAGGGTCTCGATGCCCAGCGACAGCGGGGTCACGTCGAGCAGCAGCACGTCCTTGACGTCGCCGGCCAGCACGCCGCCCTGCACCGCCGCGCCGATGGCCACGGCCTCGTCGGGGTTGACGTCCTTGCGCGGCTCCTTGCCGAAGAACTCGGCCACCGCGGCCTGCACCTTCGGCATGCGGGTCTGGCCACCGACCAGGATCACCTCGCTGATGTCGCTGGCGCGCAGGCCGGCGTCGTTCAGGGCCACGCGGCAGGGCTCGATGGTGCGCTTGACAAGGTCATCGACCAGCGCTTCCAGCTTGGCGCGGGTCAGCTTGATGTTCAGGTGCTTCGGACCCGACGCATCGGCGGTCACGTACGGCAGGTTGACGTCGGTCTGCTGGTTGGAAGACAGCTCGATCTTGGCGCGCTCGGCGGCATCCTTCAGGCGCTGCAGGGCCAGCGGATCCTTGCGCAGGTCCACGCCGTCGGACTTCTGGAACTCTTCCACCAGGTAGTCGATGACGCGGTTGTCGAAGTCCTCGCCGCCCAGGAAGGTGTCGCCGTTGGTGGCCAGCACCTCGAACTGCTTCTCGCCGTCGACGTTGGCGATCTCGATGATCGACACGTCGAAGGTGCCGCCGCCGAGGTCGTACACGGCGATCTTGCGGTCCTTGGAATCGCCCTTGTCGAGGCCATAGGCCAGCGCGGCCGCGGTCGGCTCGTTGATGATGCGCTTGACGTCCAGACCCGCGATGCGGCCGGCGTCCTTGGTGGCCTGACGCTGGCTGTCGTTGAAGTAGGCCGGCACGGTGATGACAGCCTCGGTGACCGTCTCGCCCAGGAAGGCTTCGGCGGTCTTCTTCATCTTCTCCAGCACCTTGGCCGAGACTTCCTGCGGCGCCAGCTTCTTGCCGTCCACCAGCGACACCCAGGCATCGCCGTTGTCGTGCTGGATGATCGAGTACGACACCAGGCCGATGTCCTTCTGCACCTCGGCGTCGGTGAACTTGCGGCCGATCAGGCGCTTCACCGCATAGAAGGTGTTCTTCGGGTTGGTGACCGCCTGGCGCTTGGCCGAGGCGCCCACCAGCACTTCGCCGTCCTTGGTCCAGGCGACGATGGACGGGGTGGTGCGGTCGCCCTCGCTGTTTTCGATGACGCGGGCCTTGCCGCCTTCCATGATGGCGACGCAGGAGTTGGTGGTGCCCAGGTCGATGCCGATGATCTTGCCCATGACGATGTCCTCTTGAATCCCGTTGTCTGGTGGCGCCGTGCGCCGATGCTTGCTATCTGGGGATGCCGCGCCAGCCTTCAAGAGCCGCGCGGCCTCGTGCCCGCACGCCGTTTCAGTCCTGCTTGGCCACGATCACCAGCGCCGGGCGCAGCAGCCGCCCGTTGAGCAGGTAACCCTTCTGGAACACGGTGATGACGTGGCCCGGGGCCACGCCCTCGGATTCGCCTTGGCTGATCGCCTGGTGGTGTTCCGGGTTGAAGGCCTGGCCGGCCGGATCCAGCACCTCCATGCCATTCTCCGCGGCCACCTTCAGCAGCTGCTTGTAGGTCAGCTCCAGGCCCTGGCGCAGCGCGCCGGCATCGTCGCCGGCGGCAGCAAGGCCCGCGTCCAGGCTGTCGAACACCGGCAGCAGGTCGGACAGCAGGCGCTCGTTGGCGAACTTGCGGGCGCTTTCGATGTCGCGGGCCAGCCGCTTGCGCTGGTTCTCCAGATCGGCGCGTTCCAGCAGCGACTGTGCCCGCAGCTGCTCCACCTCGGCGCGCAGCGCTTCCAATTCGTCGTGCAGCGCCGTTTCGACGGCGTCTTCGTTCACTTCCTGCGTCGGGTCGTTGCTCATGTCCACGGTTCGATACGCGGCCGGTTGCCGCACCGTGCAGGGCTATGGGGTCTCAGCCGTCGGGATTCAAGGCGGCACCCAGCACCGCGGCGGTGGCTTCGACCACCGGGATCACCCGCTCATAGGCCATCCGGCTGGGGCCGATGACGCCCAGCACACCCAGCACCTGGCCATCGCGACCATAGGGCGCGCTCACCAGCGACATGCCCTCCAGCGGCGCCAGCCCGGTCTCCTCGCCGATGAACACGCGCAGGCCCGGCGCCTTGGCGGTGCGTTCCAGCAGCTGCAGCAGCTCGCGCTTTTCGGCGAAGGCATCGAACAGCGACCGCAGGCGATCCAGGTCGCCCAGCTCCTGCAGCCCCAGCAGGCGGGTCTGTCCGGCCACCAGCATGTCGTCCTCGCGCGCCGGCGCAAATGCGTGCTCCGCCAGCTCGATGGAATTCGCCAGCTGCCGCTCCATCTCGCTGCGGGCATCGCGAAGGTCGCGCAGCAGCGCTGCCCGGATCAGCGCAAGCGACTGCCCGGCGAAATGCGCGTTGAGGTAATTCGCCGCCTGCTCCAGTTCGGAGGGCGAAAACGCCCGCCGTACCTGCACCACCCGGTTCTGCACCTCGCCATCGGCGAACACCAGGATCGCCAGCACCCGCTGCGGGTCCAGCGCGACGAAATCGATCTGCCGGAACGCAAAGCTCTCGCGGCTGGGCACGCTGACCATGCCGGCGAAATGGGTCATCGCCGACAGCAGCTCGGAGGTGCTGCCCAGCAGCGCCTGCGTGCCGGCGCCGGCCGACAGGCCGCTGCGCAGGCGATCCACGTCCTGCGCCGCCAGCGGCTTGACCTGCAGCAGCGAGTCCACGAACAGGCGATAACCCTGCGCGGTGGGCACGCGACCGGCCGAGCTGTGCGGCGCGGCCAGCAGACCGGCGTCCTCCAGCGAGGCCAGGATGTTGCGGATGGTGGCCGGGCTGACATCCAGCCCGGAATGCCGGGCCAACGTCTGCGAGCCGACCGGCTCGCCGTCGCGGATGTGCCGGGACACCAGCGTGCGCAGCAGCTGCCGCGCGCGCGGGTCGAGGGCGATGTCCGGGGTCGGGCGGCGGGCCATGCGCAGGTTGTAAGCGCTGTCCGCCACGCATGCAACCGCTTCCGGGCCATCGCCCGCGCAGGCACAATGCGCAGCCATGCTGACCCGCCTTTCGATCCGTGATTTCGCCGTCGTTGCCCATGCCGAACTGGACTTCGGTGCGGGCCTGACCGTCGTGTCGGGCGAAACCGGCGCCGGCAAATCGCTGCTGGTGGATGCGCTGGGCTTCTTGTCCGGCGCCCGCGGCGATGCCGGGGCGGTCCGCCACGGCGCGCAGCGTGCGGAACTGTCCGCAGAGTTCGCGCTGGACGACTGCCCTGCCGCCACCTGCTGGCTCGCCGAGGCCGAACTGGACGACGACGGCGCCTGCCAGCTGCGCCGCACCCTGCGCGCCGACGGCGGCTCCAAGGCCTGGATCAACGGGCGCAGCGTCACCATCGCCCAGCTGGCCGAACTGGCCGCGCTGCTGGTGGAAATCCACGGCCAGCACGCCCAGCAGGCGCTGCTGGTGCGCCCGCAGCAGACCCGCCTGCTGGATGATTTCGCCCGCCATCCGGACCTGCTGGCCGCCACCGGCGAATCGGCGCGGCGCTGGAAAGCATTGCAGCAGGAACGCGACGCCCTGCTCGCCCGCGGCGACGTTGCCGAGCGCCAGGGCTGGCTGCAGCACCAGCTGGAGGAACTGCAGGCGCAGCCGCTGGAACCCGCGGTGCTGGCCGAACTCGACGCCAGCCATCGCCGCCAAGCCCACGCCGCCTCGCTGATCGCCGCCTGCGATGCAGCGCTGGAGGCACTGGGTGGCGATGACGCACTCACCGGCCGCCTGCAGCAGCTGCGCAACGGCCTGCAGCGCGAAACCGCACACGAACCGCGCCTATCGGAAGTCGATGCGATGCTCGACTCCGCCGCCATCCAGCTCGACGAAGCGCTGGCGCTGATGCAGCGCATCCGCGACGACCTCGAGCTGGATCCCGACGCGCTGGCCGAAATCGAACGCCAGCTCGTCCGCGTGCAGGACCTGGCGCGCAAGCATCGCGTCACCCCGGACAAACTGGCGGCACACCGCGACGCGCTGGCCGCGGAGCTGGAGTCACTGGCCGATGCCGACGCGCGCCTGCAGCGCCTCGACCGCGACATCGCCGCCGCGCTGGCGGAGTGGCGCACTGCCGCCACCGCCCTCGCCGCCTCGCGCCGCAAGGCGGGCGACGCACTGGGCGTGGCCATCAGCGCGCTGATCGGCGAGCTGGGCATGCAGGGCGGCCGCTTCGAAGTGGCGCTGGAAGCCAACGCCAGCGACAGCCCCGACCCGAACGGCAGCGAGCGCGCGGAATTCCTCGTCTCGGCCAACCCCGGCCAGCCGCCGCGCCCGCTACGCAAGGTCGCCTCCGGCGGCGAGCTCTCGCGGGTGTCACTGGCGATCGAGGTGGCCACGCAGGGCCAGGATGCCGCCGCGACACTGGTGTTCGACGAAGTCGATGCCGGCATTGGCGGCGCCGTGGCCGCCGCGGTCGGCGCCAAGCTGCGCCAGCTTGGCACATCGAAGCAGGTGCTGTGCGTGACCCACCAACCGCAGGTCGCTGCCGCCGGCCACGCCCAATACCGCGTCAGCAAGGCCGCGCAGGACGGCATCACCCAGTCCTCGGTAGCCGCGCTGGATACCACCGGGCGCGTGGACGAGATCGCCCGCATGGTCGGCGGTGCAGATGTCAGCAAGGAAGCCCGTGCCGCGGCGAAGAAGCTGCTGGACGGCCACTGAGCTCAACCGGCGCGCGCATTGGCCCTAGAATCGGGCCATGCTCAAGATCGACACCCACGCCCACTACCTGCCGCGCGACTGGCCGGACCTTGCCACCAAGTACGGCGACAACCGCTTCCCGGTGATCCACCACGGCGATGACGGCCGCCACCGGATCTACAAGGACGGCAAGTTCTTCCGCGAGATCTGGCCGAAGACCTGGGACCCGCAGATCCGCATCGACGACTACGCCGGCTTCGGCGTGCAGGTGCAGGTGCTGTCCACCGTGCCGGTGATGTTCAGCTACTGGGCCAAGGCGCACCAGGCGCTGGTGCTGCACAAGTCGCTCAACGACCACATGGCGCAGACCTGCCGCGACTTCCCGCGCCATTACGCCGGCATCGGCACGGTGCCGATGCAATCGCCGCAACTCGCCGTGCGCGAGCTGGAGCGTTGCATGGACGAGCTGGGCCTGCAGGGCGTGCAGATCGGCTCGCACATCGGCGACTGGAACCTGGATGCACCCGAGCTGTTCGAGTTCTTCGAGGCCGCCGCCGATCTGGACGCGGCCATCCTCGTGCACCCCTGGGACATGATGGGCGCCGAGTCGATGCCGAAATACTGGCTGCCGTGGCTGGTCGGCATGCCCGCCGAGCAGTCGCGCGCCGCCTGCTGCCTGGTGTTCGGCGGCGTGCTGGAACGCCTGCCGAAACTGCGCATCGCGCTGGCCCACGGCGGCGGCAGCTTCCCGTACACCATCGGCCGGATCGAGCACGGGTTCAACATGCGCCCCGACCTCGTCGCCACCGACAATTTCCGCAATCCGCGCGAGTACCTGAAGCGCCTGTACTTCGATTCCTGGGTGGCCGATGACGCCGCGCTGCGCTACCTGCTCGAAGCCTGCGGCAGCGACCGGGTGATGCTGGGCACCGACTATCCGTTCCCGCTGGGCGAGCAGGTGCCGGGCGAAGGCATCGAACGGCTCGGCCTGGCCGACGCGCAGCGCGCACGGCTTTACCACGGCACCGCGCTGGAATGGCTGGGCCTGTCCGCATCGAGGTTTGCATGACCGAGCTCTACACCGACCACCACGCGTCCGCGCTCGACGCGGCCGACCCGCTGCGCCACTTCCGCGACGAGTTCCACCTGCCGCTGCACGACGGCGCGCCACAGGCCTATTTCGTCGGCAACTCGCTGGGCCTGCAGCCGAAGGGCGCCCGCGCGCACGTCGAGGAGGTACTGGACAAATGGGCGCGCGAGGCGGTGGAAGGGCACTTCACCGGCAGCGCGCAGTGGATGCCCTACCACGAGCTGGTGCGCGATCCGCTGGCCCGCGTGGTCGGCGCGCAGCCGCAGGAAGTGGTGGCGATGAACTCGCTGACCGCCAACCTGCATTTCATGCTGGTCAGCTTCTACCGCCCCACCCGCGAGCGCCCAGTGCTGCTGATGGAGGCCGGCGCATTCTCCTCCGACCGCTACGCGCTGGAATCGCAGGTGCGCTTCCATGGCTTCGATCCCGCCGAGGCGCTGGTCGAAGTGGCGCCGGACAACGCCGACGGCACCTTCTCGATGGCCGCCATCGAGCGCGCCATCGCCGAGCATGGCCCGCGGCTGGCCACCATCGTGTGGCCGGGCGTGCAGTACCGCACCGGGCAGGCCTTCGACCTCAAGGAAATCGCGCGGCTGGGGCATGCGGCCGGCGCGGTGGTGGGCTTCGACCTCGCCCACGGCGTCGGCAACCTGCCGCTGCAACTGCACGACGCCGACGCCGATTTCGCGGTCTGGTGCCACTACAAATACATGAACGCCGGGCCCGGCGCGGTGGCCGGCTGCTTCGTCCACGAGCGCCATGCCCGCACCGACCGCCCGCGCTTCGCCGGCTGGTGGGGCAACGATGCGTCGGTGCGCTTCAGGATGGGCCCGCAGTTCTCGCCGACGCCCGGCGCCGACGGCTGGCAGCTGTCCAACCCGCCGATCCTGGGCCTGGCGCCGCTGCGCGCCTCGCTGGAGCAGTTCGACCGCGCCACGTTGCCGGCGCTGCGGGCGAAGTCGGAACGGCTCACCGGCTACCTCGAGCAACTGATCGACACTGGCCTACGCGACGTGCTGCAGGTGGCCACGCCGCGCGATCCCGTGCAGCGCGGCTGCCAGCTTTCGATCCGCGTGATCGGCGGCCGTGAGCGCGGCCGCGACCTGTTCGATTTCCTCGCCGCGCGCGGCGTGCTGGGGGACTGGCGCGAGCCGGACGTGATCCGCATCTCGCCGGTGCCGCTGTACAACAGCTTTGCCGACGTGCTGCGCTTCGCCCGTACCGTCAAGGAGTGGCGCGATGGGCGCTGAGCGCGATATCACCATCATCGGTGGCGGCCTGGCCGGCGCCCTGCTCGCCATCCTGCTGGCCCGGCGCGGCTGGTCGGTGGACGTGTTCGAGCGACGCGGAGACCCGCGCGTGGACGGCTATGCGGGCGGTCGCTCGATCAACCTCGCGCTGGCCGAACGCGGGCTGCACGCACTGCGCCAGGCCGGTGCCGACGACGCGGTGCTGCAGCAGGCGGTGATGATGCGTGGCCGCTACGTGCATCCGCTGCACGGCGAGCCCGGCCTGCAGCGCTACGGCCGCGACGATTCGGAAGTGATCTGGTCGATCAACCGCGGCGAGCTGAACATCGTGCTGCTGACCATCGCCGAATCCCACGGCGCGCGCGTGCACTTCGACCACGCACTGGAGCGGGTGGACTTCATCGACCGCATCGCCACCTTCCGCCACCACGAGCAGCAGATGAAGCGGCCGTTCCAGGCGTTGGTCGGCGCGGACGGCGCCGGCTCCACCCTGCGCGCGGAAATGGCGAAGGTGCAGCCGCTGGGCGAGCGCACCGAATGGCTGGATCACGGCTACAAGGAGCTGGAGATCCCGCCGGCCGCCGACGGCGGCTTCCGCATCGAGCCCAACGCGCTGCATATCTGGCCGCGCGGCCACTACATGTGCATCGCCCTGCCCAACGACGAGCGCACCTTCACGGTGACGCTGTTCATGCCGCATGCGGGCAGCTACCCCAGCTTCGAGCAGGTCCAGACCGGCGACGACGCGCTGGCGCTCTTCCAGCGCGACTTCCCCGACACCCTGCCGCTGATCCCGGCGCTGCGCCACGATTACGATGCCAACCCGGTCGGCAGCCTGGCCACGCTTTACCTCGACCATTGGCACCTGGGTGGCCACGCGGTGCTGCTGGGCGATGCCGCGCATGCGATGGTGCCCTTCCACGGCCAGGGCATGAACTGCGCGTTCGAGGACTGCGTGGCGCTGGCCGAACACCTGGAACGCGCGCCGGCGCTGGGCGATGCATTCGCCGCATTCGAGGCCGAGCGCAAGCCGAATGCCGAGGCGATCCAGAAGATGGCGCTGGAGAACTACATCGAGATGCGCGACAAGGTGGACGATGCGGACTTCCTGCTCCAGCGCGAGCTGGAGCTGGCGCTGCAGGAACGCCACCCCGGCCGTTTCGTGCCGCACTATGCCATGGTCACCTTCATGCGCATCCCCTACGCCACCGCCCTGCATCGCAGCGAAGTGCAGCGCGGGATCCTGGTCAACGCCACGCGCGGCTTGGCATCGCTGGACGGCGTGGACTGGGCGGCAACGGATGCGGCGGTCGTGGCGCAGCTTGACCCGCTGTAGGGGCGCCCCAAGGCGCGACCGACACGACATGAACCCCGATGGTCGCGGCTGAAGCCGCCCCTGCAACAGAGCCACATGACCGCCAGCTTCCTGTTCTACGACCTCGAAACCTTCGGCACCGACCCGCGCCGCAGCCGCATCGCGCAGTTCGCCGCGATCCGCACCGACCTCGACCTGAACGAGATCGATGCGCCGGTTGACGTGCTGGTGCGGCCCGCCGATGACCTGCTGCCCTCGCCCGGCGCCAGCTTGGTCACCGGGCTGGCGCCGCAGGCCTTGCTCCGCGATGGTGTCACCGAAGCCGCTGCATTCGCCCGCATCGCCGACGAAATGGGCCAGCCCGGCACCTGCAGCGTGGGCTACAACTCGCTGCGCTTCGACGATGAATTCGTCCGCTACGGGCTGTACCGCAATTTCCACGATCCGTACGAACGGGAGTGGCGCGGCGGCAACTCGCGCTGGGACCTGCTCGACGCCCTGCGGCTGATGCATGCGCTGCGCCCCGACGGTCTGGTCTGGCGCCAGCGCGAGGACGACAAGGGCACCAGCTTTCGCCTTGAGCACCTGGCCGAGGACAACGGCCTGCGCGAAGGCATGGCGCACGAAGCCCTGAGTGACGTGCGCGCGCTGATCGGGGTGGCGCGTCGTTTCAAACAGGCCCAGCCGCGACTGTGGGATTACGCCCTGCGCCTGCGCGACAAGCGCTTTGCCGCCTCGCTGCTGGACACGGTGGCGATGACGCCGCTGCTGCACGTCTCGCAGCGCTATCCGGCATCGCGCCTGTGCGCCGCCCCGGTGCTGCCGCTGGCACGGCATCCGCAGATCGATTCGCGGGTGGTGGTGTTCGACCTCGACGCCGATCCGGAACCGCTGCTGGCGCTGGACGCCGACGCCATCGCCGCGCGCCTGTATGTCCGCCAGGAGGACCTGCCCGAAGGCGAGCTGCGCATCCCGCTGAAGGAGGTGCATACCAACAAGTGTCCGGCGCTGGTGCGCTGGGACCACCTGCGCCCGGACGACTTCGCCCGGCTCGGCGTCGATGTCGGCCTGGCCGAAGCGCGCGCGCAGCGCCTGCGCGCAGCCGGCCCGGCGCTGGCGGAAAAGATCCGCCGCGTGTTCGCGCGCGAGCGGCCGGCCGCGCCGGTCGACCCCGATGCCGCGCTGTACGACGGCTTCCTCGGCGATGGCGACAAGCGCCTGTTCGCCCAGCTGCGTGGGACCCCGCCGCATCTGCTGGGGCGCGCAAGCTTCGCCTTCCGCGACCCGCGCCTGCCGGAACTCCTGTTCCGCTACCGCGCGCGCAACTGGCCGGAAACCCTGCTGCCGGCGGAGCGCGCCGACTGGGACGCCTATCGCCGCCGCCGGCTGCTGACCGACGCCGGGCTGTCGGAACTGACGCTGGCGCAGTACCGCGAGGACATCGCCCGGCTGCGCGAGGCGCACGCCGACGCACCCGAGCGACTGACCCTGCTCGACCAGCTTTCAGCCTGGGGCGACTTGATCGCCGCCGGACTGGACGGCTGACCGCTACACTGGCGCAGGACTTCCGGAGCCGCACCGTGTCGAACAAGCTGAAGTGGATCCTGGTGATCGTGATCGGCCTGCTGCTGGCCCTGTTCGCCTATGCCGCGGCCGGCCCCTACCTGGCCGTCAACGGCATCCGCAACCTTGTCGCCGGCAAGCAGTACGGCGAACTCTGGCGTTTTGTCGATTTCGACCGCCTGCGCGAAGACCTGCGTCCGCAGGTGCAGGAACGGATCGCCCGCGGCATCATCGGGCGCGTCGGCCCGGGCCAGACCGGCAAGGCGGTCGGCGAACTCACCGCGATGGTGACGAAACCGGCGGTCGACGCGATGGTGTCGCCGCAGGGCGTCGCCACCCTGCTCACCGGCAGCGCGTTGGCGCGGGAACTGACGGGCAAGGTCGAAGCGAATGGCAAGGCGCGCGCCACCGACCCGCTGGAAGGTGCGGACACCCGTTTCGAATCGATCTCGCTATTCACCGCCACCGTCGACAACGCCGAAGGAAAGCCGGTGGTGTTCGAATTCCACCGCGACGGACTGTCGTGGAAACTGGCGGGACTGCGCCTGCCCGAATAGTGCGGGCACTGCGCGGCCCGCCGCTGCACCCGCCAGGTGGCGCAGCGTGACGCGTCAATCGTCGCCAGCCCCGGCGGCGTGATGGCGACGGCCGGTGCGGGGACGCGCATCGGCCAGGCAGCCCAGCATCAGGCCGGCCAGCGCGCCGGTGGTCGACATCAGTGCCAGCGTGCGCAAGGGATAGTCCGCCCACGAATGCGCCAGCACCGCGCAGATCGCGGCGAAACAGCCGGCGGCCAGCGCGGCGCTGCGCCCTTCGCTGCGGACCAGTCGCCAGCCGCATACCGCCAGCAGCACCAGCACCAGCGCCAGCACCGCCATGCCCGCCCAACCGGTGGCCAGCCACCACTGCGCATATTCGTTGTGCGCGTGGTTGACGTAGTTGGCCAACTGCAGCTGCGGCGGCGCCGCCTGCGCGAATACCGGCACGAACGCACCGATGCCGGCGCCAAGCGGCGCCTGGGCCTGGCCCGCCTTGAGCGTGGCCGCTGCCATGAGATGGCGCAGTTCCTCGGCCTGGTCGACGGCCATCCACCCCATCGCCGCATGCCCCCCGACCACGGCGAGCGCCACCACGGACGCCGCGAGCATGGCGGAGCGGCGGCTGCGGCCGATTTCGCGCAACCGCAGCGCGCCGGTGAGCAATAGCGCCAGCGCCAGTGCAGGCAACGCGATGGCCATGCCGGCGCGCGACGTGGACAGCGGCACCATCAACAGGAAGAACCCCGCCAGCCCCAGGTACCACCAGCGGCGGTACGGATGGGCCTGGCCGCGACGTGCGCGCAGGCGGGCTTCCGCAGCCAGTGCCACCGCCAGCACCATGCCGATGATGCAGGCGGTCGCCTGGTGGTTGGTATTGGCCAGAAGGCCGCCGAAACCGGCATCGAAATCCTGGTAAAGGCGCAGGGTGCTGTCGCGCGGCAGCCCCGCCTGGAAGAACGCGAACATCACGTTGATCGCCAGCAGCACCACCACCGCCTGCACCAGCCGACGCCGCTGCGAACCGGTCAACGCCGCTGCGGCGAGGAAGGCGGCCAGCGCCGGCAGTAATGCCCACAGTCCCTGTTCGGTGGCGAACGGGGCAAGGCTCCAGTGCGGCGCCACCTGCACCCCGGCACTGGCCAAGTCCGTCTGCAGCAGCTGCCGTGCCGGGGCGGACGTTCCGCCGTCGATCGGCAGCAGCTGCATGATCGGCACCAGCAATATCAGGCTCGCCGCCGCGATGCCCCACCCCACCTGACGCGACACGCCGTCTTCGCCCAGCACCGCGACCGCCAGCAGCAGCACCGGCAGCGCTAACAGCTGCAACCATTCGTCGATGGCGGTGTTGTCGGCAGTCACGCCGCCGCCCAGCCAGCAAGCGGTCAGCAGGATGAGGACAGCGGGCAGCAACAGGCGGCGGATGGACTCGGGCATCGGCAAACGGGTTCCGGCAACGGGAAACGAAACAGGGCAGGTCTTTCGACCTGCCCTGTCCAATCAAGCATGAAGCGCGCTAGGCGCCGTCATCAGAAGTGGCGGATACCAGTGCTGAGCGGGCCGGCCGGGCTCTTGTCTTCGTTCTCGATCAGACCCGCCGCGACCAGCGCGGAAATCGCAATGATGCCGGCGTTCATGGCCGAGCTGCCGCCGGTCCTGCCGGGAACCGCGTTGCACTCGCTCGGGACGGTATAGATGCCCGGCTGGTCGAGCTTGATCTTGCAGCCGTTGCCGTAAGTCAGGAAGCCGGTGGAACCGGCATTGACCATGATCTTCTGACCCGCAGCCAGCGACTGGCCGCTGTTGGCGGAGGCGTACTCGCCACCGGTGCTGGTCATGATCGAGCCGCTCTCGACCTGCAGAGTCGCGCTGACGGTATCCTGGGCAAACGCCGGGGTGGCGAATGCAGCGGCGGCAAGCAATACAGCGGCGATCTTGGTCATGGCCTCATCCTTGTGTATACGGAGACGGGGGGAAGATCCCTCCGTTCCGAGGGTATCGAAATTGCGCCGGTTTTGCAATAGCCGGTTCAATTTTGTTCAGGCAGGCGCTCCAGCCTGAATCCCGCCAACCACAACTCGCCAGCCACCTGCTGTCCGGCGCCCGATGGCACGGGGTTAACCAGACGCAGCCATTGCCCCGGGCAGCTGGTCGCGGGCACGACGACTTCCGCCTCCATGTCGGCCCACTCGAAGCTGCCCTGGAGCGGCGCACTGCGCGCAACCACGCCAGCCGGCCCCGCGCAGGCGATCCACCATTGCAGACCCATTTCGCTGCGCAACGCACGCGCCCGGGCACGCAGCAGCAGCCGATAGCGCCCGGGCTCGAGCATCAGCGCCTGCTCCAACCCGGCGCCCGGCACCCGCCGACCGAGGAACTGCAGATGGGCGACGCGTCCGCTTCGCCCGCTTTCGGACTCGAATTCCAGCAGCACGCCGGGCACGCGACGGCGACGCCAGTCGAACCCGGTTTCCGACGGTTCCCGGGCGAAGTCGCCGTTGTAGAGCAGCGGCAACCGGCCATCCAGCTTGACCGCGCTGCCGGCCCAGCGCGCATAGGCCTCGCCCCACCGGCCCTGCGCGATCAGGCTGTCCAACCAGCGGGAATATTCATCCGTAGTCAGCCCACCCTTGTCCTGCAAGGCCTGCATCACCTGGCCGGCGGCAAGCGAATTGCCGGTCTTGGGGTGGCGCAGCGCTGCCAGCACGCCTGGGCGCCAAGGCGGATCCCCGCGCAGCGTTTGCGCCAGCGCCTGCGCAAACTTCGGATCCTGCGCCAGTTGCACCAGCGCCGGATGGACCTTGTCGGCCCGCCACGGCGCCACCCGCAGCAATGCGTCGATCTGCGCCAGTGCCTGCGGGTAATCACCCTGCTGCAGGAAATGCCGGGCGAGCCACGCCCGGGTCGCCTGGTCGCGCGGCGCGCGGCGCGCCGCAATCCGGTAGAGCTGCAGGGTGCGGTCGTTGTCGCCATCCCGTTCGCTGGCGGCAGCAAGGATCCGGAATGCCTGGCCCTGCAGCGGCTCGCGCTCGAGCAGGCGCGTCGCGGTCGCGCGCGCGGCGGCGGTATCGCCTTCCGCCAACTGTCGCTCGGCCAGCACCAGCAGCGCCGTCGGGTCGCCCGCGCGCCAGCGCAATGCACGCTCCGGATCGCTGGACGCATGGCGTTCCGCCTGCATCTGCCCCACTACCCGCCAACCCGCGAACAGCACCGCCACGGCCATTGCAGCCACCAGCAGGTGGCGCATCGACACCCTCATCGGATCGACTCCATTGCCACCCCGGTCACCAGCCAGTAGCCGTCGCGCCAACGCAGCTGGGCAACCAGCAAATCGTTGCTGCCGGTCGCACCGACCACCAGGGATTCAAGCACCGCTTCATTTCTCCCGATCCGCCAACGCGCATCGGACAGCCGCACGCGGCCGTCAGCGTGCAGGCGCTGCCGCAGCTGCTGCGTATCCGCCTCCACGGCCGGACTGCTCCAGATCGGCGGGGCAGCCCTGCGCGGCGACTTCAAATAGTCCAGCAGCTGTTCACCCGCCAGCCTGGCGGACTGCACCCGGGAGAACTCCGGCTGCAGCGTCGGCGAGTGGAATTGCGATACCGGATCCGCAGCAGGCGTCGAGCCGGTCTCGGCGACGGCCGGATGTGCCGTGATCGCTGGCGAACGTTGTGCTGCCGCGGGCGCGGCCTCGAGCCGAGCGGTGGCCACCGGGGCGCTGGTGGCAGCCACAGCCTCCAGGCCAGGATTCATTCCGGCCGCGGATGTTCCCACACCCGCGCGCCGGTCCGCGACCAAGCCGGACATCAACACTTCGGCCCGCGTACGCAGATCGTCCTGCGGATCAAACGCGACCTGCCGCGACGCGGTCGCCGCCGCCGGGGCCGGATCGGCATCAGGAAGTTGGCGCGGTTCGGTCAGCTCCGCCAGATCGGAATCCGCACCGGCGGACGGCAGCAGCGATACCACCCTGTCGGCATCGGCGGTGCGCGCGGAACCTGCCACCTGTCGCGAGGACTCCCAATCCGGATCAGTCCGGCTCATGTCGCGCAGCACCAGCAGGGCCAGCACGCCGCACAGCGAGAGCAAGGCCAATGCCGGCCAGCGACGGCGCCACGGCGAAGGCGGCGCAACCGGCTCCAACGCCGGCACCCAGGTGCGTACGCTGCGCAATGCGCCACCGCTGTCGAAAATCTCCGGTGGTCGCTCCGCCCGCAGCGCCTCATCGTAGGCCTGGCGCCGCTCCGGGCTGCGCAGCCGGCTCCAGGCGCTGTTGACCCGCGTGGCGAACACCGCGTCGTCTTCGCTCTGCAGGCGATCCGGGTGCAACCACAGCTGCAGCAGGCGGTGATGGGCCTTGATTTTCTCGGCGTTGGCGCGAGCCTCCACGCCAAGCGTCCGGTAGGCATCGGCCTGCGGATGGAACAGCACTTCGCGCGCATAGAAGCGCGCGGCTTCCAGCACCTGCGTTTCGCTTTCGCCAAACCGCCGCGCCTGTTCGGCCAGCATCTCGGGCGTCGCCGCAGCGGCGATACCCAGCAGCAACTCCATGCCTTCCGGCAGCGGGCGCTGCCGCAGGACATATCGCTCGCCTGGCGCCCTCAACAGTGCCAGCGCCCACTCCAGCGCGTCCCCTTTCGCGCCGTTCACCCCGTCAACCCTTGGTCAGCCGCGGCTTGTCGCCGTAGGAGTAGTACGCGTAGGCGCCGCCATAGCCATACCCGTAGCCATATCCCGCCGCGCGGGCGTCGTACTTGGTCAGCAGCCCACCCAGGATACGCGCGCGCGCGGCATACAGCCGTTTGAGCGCGGCCTGCGCGGCGCCGATCTTGGTCTTGGCGCTGTTGACGACCAGCAGGGTGCCGTCGATCGCGTTGGCCAGGATCGGGGCGTCGGCCAGGCCCAGCACTGGCGGCCCGTCGATGATCACGTGGTCATAGCGCTCGGCGCCTACGGTCAGCAGCGACACCAGCTTCGAACCGGACAGCAATTCCGCCGGGTTCGGCGGCAGCGGACCGGCCAGGATCACGTGCAGGCGCTCGTCGTCGGTGCGCTGGACCGCCGCGCCGAAGGTGCAGCCGCCTGCCAGCAGATGGCTGAGCCCCGACTCCGCCTTCAGCCCGAGCGTCTTGTGCAGCGAAGGCTTGCGCAGGTCCGCATCCACCAGCAGCACGCGCTTGCCGAGCTGGGTCAGATTGCGTGCCAGTGCCAGCGCGGTGGTCGACTTGCCCTCGCCGGGGCCACTGCTGGTGACCAGCAGGCTCTTGGGTACGCCGTGATCGGTGGCGAACTGCAGCGCGGTGCGCACCGAGCGGTAGGCCTCGGAGAACGAGGACTGCAGGTCGGAGGCAACGTCACTCAAGTTGTCCTTGGGGCCAAGCTTGGGAATGATGCCCAGCACTGGCAGCTTGAGCTTCTGTTCGACATCGTCTGGCGTCTTGATGGTGTCGTCGAGGAACTCCAGCAGGAACGCCGCCAGCACGCCCAGCATCGCGCCCAGCAACAGGCCGATGGCGAGGTTGAGCGTCAGGTTGGGCTTGAAGCGCCAGCGCGGCACTTCGGCGCGATCGATGATCGAAATGTTGTTGGCGCGGACGTCGCCTGCCACGCCGACTTCCTTGAAGCGCTGCAGCAGCCCGTCGTAGAGCTGGCGATTGGTGTCGACCTCGCGCTTGAGGATGTTGTACTGGATGCTGCGGCCGTCCACGTCCAGGGCCTGGGTACGCAGCGCGGCGATCTGCTGGGTCAGCATCTGTTCCTGCGCGGCAGCGGCGTCGTATTCGGCCTTGACCGAAGCACGGACGCCGCCGGTTTCCCTGGCGATCTGCCGATCCAGCTCGTCGACCTGGCTCTTGAGCTGCCGCATCTCCGGGTAATCCGGCTTGAAGGTCTGCAGCTTCAGCTGGTACTGCGACTGCAGCTGCCCCTTCTGCTGCTGCAGCACGCGGATGTTGGAGTTGCCGATCATGTCGGCCGGCATCGCCCCCGACGCGGCCTGCCGCCAGCGCGCCTGCGCGCGGATGCGCTGGTCCTGCGCCGCCGCCAACGCGGCGTTGAGCTGGGTCAGGTTCTGCACCGCCAGCGACTGCCCGTTCTCGCCTGTATTGATCAGGTTTTCCTGCTGCGCGAACTGCACAAGCTTGCGCTCGGAATCCTCCAGCTTGGCCTTGGTCAGCTTGAGCTGGTCTTCCAGGTAGGTCTTGGCATACGAGGATGCACCGAACCGCCGCTCCAGCCCGGAGGCGATGTAACCCTCTGCAATGGCATTGGCCGCGCGCGCCGAGAACTGCGGCGAGGGGCTGTCGAAATTGATCTTCACCAGCCGCGAATTGCGCACCGGTTCGATGCTGAGGCTGTTGCCGATCAGGCTGGCCGCATCGCGCAGCTCCGCCGCGGCATCCACCGTGGCCGCGTCCGCGCGGTTCTTGTCCTCCTGCTTGCCCTTCGGCTTGAGCAGGGCAAGCATCCGCCCCAGCCAGCCCGGCTCGCTGAGCTGCTCCAGTGCGGCCCGATCCAACCCCAATTCGTTGGCTACGCGCTCCGCCAGCGAACGGCTCTTGATGAGCTCGTACTGTGTCTGCAGGAACGCCGGATCGAAGCCGCGGTCGTCGCCAGGCTGGATGCCGTCCACCTGCACCACCTGGATGCCTTCCTTGTCCAGCTGCAGCACGGTGGTGGCGCGGTAGATCGGCGTCGCGGTCAGCGTGGCCAGCAGCGCGATCGCCACCACCGCGGCCAGCACGCTGGCAATCAGGCGGCGCCGCTTGACCAGGATGCGCCAGTACGCGAGCAGGTCGATCTCGTCATCGTCGCGACGCTCCTCCTGCGTCTCCAGCACCAGTGCGGTGCCGCCGCGATGCAGCTCGACCCCGCCCGCCCGTCCCGCTTCGGCACGGGCGGGGAGGCGTCGATTGTCGTCGGCGGATCCCGCCGGCAGATGCTCTTCGGTCATGTGGAAGTCGTCCTTGATCGATCAGAAGAACCAGCGGAACACGCCAACGGCGGGCGCCGTCTCGATGAAGCGGCGGAACGCGGATTTGCTGCCCGACTGTTCGACCACGATGATGTCGTCGCCATAGACCTGTGGATCGTCGACCATCCCCTTCCGCACCAGGCGCAAGTCGAAGACCGCGGCCTGGCGCTTGCCCTCCACCTGCCGCATCAGCACGATGCCGCCAAGGTCGGCGACCTTGTCGTCCACGCCTTCCGCCAGCGCGATCGCCTGCAACAGGCTGGTCCTGCCGGTGATGGGATAGATGCCCGGCTTCTTCACCGCGCCTTCCAGAGTGATCCGCTGGCTCGAATATTCCTTGACGAACACGCTGACCTGCGGGTTCTGCAGGAACCCGTCCGCATATTTCTTCGCCAGCTGCGCTTCCAGTTCGGGAATGGTGCGGCCACCTGCCATGATCCCGCCCACCAGCGGCAGCGAGATCTGCCCGTTGGAGTTCACCCGCACTTCCTTGTCCAGGTCCTCGACGCCGAACACGCTGATCTGCAGCAGGTCCATCGCGCCGATCCGGTAGTCGGTGGCGCCTTCGTACGCGCCGGAGGCAGCAGTGGTGTCGGGAGGCGGCAACGAGGTCAGCGCAGAGGCGGTGGCGCTACGCGTTCCCCCTCCGCTGGCGCAAGCCGCCAGCAGCAGCACCAGGGTCGATGTCAGCAAGCCACGCATCCAGTTGCGCATGCACGATCCTCCGCGGTTGAGCAGGCATTATGCTTGGCAGGCCAGTCGGCGCAACCACATGGACTTCACGCGCCGCAAGGGCTGCACCGATCGCCCATTCACCTCGCCGCATCCTGTCGCCAGCGGGCTATTGCCTATCCGGCGCGTTCATGTAAAATGCGCGGCTCCTTCGGGCGGTTAGCTCAGCGGTAGAGCATTGCCTTCACACGGCAAGGGTCGCAGGTTCGAACCCTGCACCGCCCACCAGATCCAGCAAAAAGCCGGCCTTGCGCCGGCTTTTTTGTTGCGCGATTCCCCCTGCGCCGGTTCCGGCAGAAATCAGTGGCGATGCCCTGCGGTTGCAGGGCGCCTTGGTTCCAGGACCTGCCGCGCGGCGCGGATCATGCCGCTTCGTATTCCACGGCCTGGCCTTCATCGGTGCCCGTCGGTTGCGGCGTCGCCGCCGCATCGCCGTCGCGCTCGGGGGCCTCCATCACGTGCACGCCCACGCCCAGCCGCTTGGCCTGACGTTTCGCCGCGGCTGCCTGCGAAGCCACTTCCTCCGCGGTGGTGAAGCGACCCGGCGCGGCCGGGGTCACGCCGATGGTGAGCGTGGTCAAAGGGAAGGTGGCGTAGCGACCAGCGCGGTCCTCGCCCTCCAGCACGCCCCTCTCCAGGTCCGCCGGTTCGAACAATGTCTGGCTGGCGGCATTGAACTCGCCCACCATGTCGCTGCAGCGGCGCTCCCAGTCGTCGCTCTGGAACAGCACCACGAAATCGTCGCCGCCGACATGGCCGACGAAGTCCCAGCGCGGCTCCGCGTGGCGGACGAGCGTGTTCGCCACCAGCCGGATCATGCGATCGCCGCGGAAATAGCCGTACTGGTCGTTGTACGGCTTGAAGTGGTTGAGATCGCAGTACGCGGCCATGAACGGCTGGCCGGCGTCGATCAGCCGGGTGATGTGCTCGGCGATCGGAATGTTGCCGGGCAACAGGGTCAGCGGGTTGGCGTAGCGCGCCGCCTCGATGCGCAGTTCGGTCACCCGCCGCACCAGCGCCTCGCCGGTGCCCACGCCGGCGTAGCGGCCGCCACGGGTGATGATGAAGCCGTCGGCCAGATAGCGCTGGTCCTCGCCCAGCAGGATCTCCGACATCGCGTCGATGCTCTGCGAGACATCGGCCATGATCGGCGAGGGATGCATCAGCTGGATGCAGGGCTTGCGACCGAGCAGCTCGCGCGCGAACGGCATCGCCATCCGCTCATTGAAGACGCGGCGGTTGATCAGCCCCTGCGGAAAACCGTCGATGTCGACCACCGGCAGCGCCGGCAGCTGCGGGTGCTGGCGGAACAGCTGCTCGGCTTCGAAATTGCTGGCCTGCTCGTTGATGGACGGCGCCTCGACCAGCAGGTGGGCGGCGGTCACCCGCGGGAACGCGTGGCGCTGCCCGTTGACCGGCCATACCGGCAGCTTCTCGCTGGAGGCCTGCAGGGCTTCACCGGCAACGGTTTCGGCCACCGCCGGCTGCGGACGCCCGAGCAGGAAACCCTGCGCGTAGCGGATGCCTAGGTCCTGGATGATCGCCAGATCCTGGATGCGTTCCACGCCCTCGGCGATCAGGTCGGTGCCCAGGCTGTCCGCCACCTGCACCAGCGCCCGCACGATGCTGAGCCGGCCGGGACTCTGGGCGATGTCGTGCACCAGGTAGCGGTCGATCTTGACGTAGTCCGGGCCCAGCTCGTGCCACAGCTCGAAATTGGAGTGGCCGTTGCCGAAGTCGTCCAGCGCGATCTGCACGCCGGCCGCGCGCAGGTAGCCAAGCGCATCGGCCAGGCGACCGACGTCCTCGACGATGTCGCGCTCGGTGATCTCGATGACGAACCTGCTGAGGTCCTGCCCGGCCGATTGCAGGCTGCGCAGGACCTGCTGCGGGCGCAACTCGCCCTGCAGGATTGCATGCGCGCTCAGGTTGACCAGCAGCCTTCCGCCGCGGGTGAAGTCGAAGGCCTGCGCCAGCGTGCTGGCGGCGTGGATTTCCAGCTCGCCCAGCCGGCCCGTGCGTCGCGCATGGTCCAGCAGGCGCAGCGGCGGCACGTCGGCATGCGCATGGCGCATCAGGCCCTCGTGCGCCACCACCTTGCGGTCTTCCAGCCGGACGATCGGCTGGAACAGGGCGCGCAGGCCGTGGGGCCGCAGGGCGGCGGCAAGCAACGCATCGGACGGATCAGGCAATGGGGCAGCGCACATGCAACAGATGTTGTGAGCAGGCGATGACAGCTTCGTGTCACCGCGCCCACCATCGCCGCCTTGTGCCGGCGCGGATCAGGTCGCGGCGTCGTACCGCTCCGACGCCAGCGCCGCGATGACTTCGTCCGCGAGCGCCGCCACATCGGCCCCCAGCGTATGCAGGTGCAGTTCCGGCGCCTGCGGCGGTTCGTAGGGCGAATCGATGCCGGTGAAGTTGCGCAGTTCGCCGCGGCGCGCCTTGGCGTACAGGCCCTTGACGTCGCGACGCTCGGCTTCGGCCAGCGGTGTATCGACGAACACCTCAAGGAATTCGCCAGGTTCGAACAGCGCGCGCGCCATCTCGCGCTCTGCGCGGAACGGGCTGATGAAGCTGACCAGCACGATCAGCCCGGCGTCGGTCATCAGCCTGGCCACCTCGGCGACGCGGCGGATGTTCTCCACCCGGTCCTCGGCGGTGAACCCGAGGTCCTTGTTGAGGCCGTGGCGGACGTTGTCGCCGTCCAGCAGATAGGTGTGGCGGCCTTGCGCCAGCAGCTTCTTCTCCACCAGGTTGGCGATGGTGGACTTGCCGGCGCCGGACAGGCCTGTGAACCACAGGCAGCGCGGCGACTGGTGCTTGACCGCGGCGCGCGCCGCCTTGTCCACGTCGAGATGTTGCCAGTGGATGTTGCCAGCGCGGCGCAGCGCGAAGTCCAGCGTACCGGCCGCAACGGTGGCATTGCTCTGCCGGTCGATCAGGATGAAGCCACCCAGCGCGCGGTTTTCGGCGTAGGCGGCGAACGGCACCGGCTGGTCGAGGTGCAGGTTGCAGTAGCCGACCTCGTTCAGGTCGAGATGCTTGGCGGCCAGCTGGTCCTGGGTGTTGACGTCGACCTTGTGCTTGATTTCGGTGACCGATGCGCCGACGGTGCGGCTGCCGATCTGCAGCAGGTACGGCCGCCCCGGCAGCAGCCGCGCATCGCCCATCCACAGCAGGTGGGCGGCGAACTGGTCGGCCACCTCCGGTGGATTGGCGGCGCTGGCGATCACGTCGCCGCGACTGATGTCGATCTCGTCGCGCAGGGTCAGGGTGACCGCCTGCCCTGCACTCGCTTCCGCCAGTTCGCCGTCGGCGGTGACGACGGCAGCGACCTGCGAGCGCCGCCCGGACGGCAGCACCACGATCTCGTCGCCCGGCCTGGCCGTGCCTGCGGCGATGGTGCCGGCGAAGCCGCGGAAATCCTGGTTCGGCCGGCACACCCACTGCACCGGCATCCGCAGCGCGGCGCCATCCGCGGCGCGCGCCAGCGGCACCGTTTCCAGCAGCTCCAGCAGCGCCGGCCCGCCATACCAGGGCGTGTTGCGCGAGCGCTCGACCATGTTGTCGCCACGCAGCGCGGACAGCGGGATGCAGTCCACGTGGGTGATGCCCAGCTGCGCCGCGAGCGTTCGATATTCTTCGGCGATGCGATCGAACACGGCCCGGTCGAAGCCGACCAGGTCCATCTTGTTGACCGCCAGCAGCACCCGGTCGATGCCCAGCAACTTGACGATGTAGCTGTGTCGGCGGGTCTGCGTGAGCAGGCCCTTGCGCGCATCCACCAGCACCACCGCCACGTCGGCGGTGGACGCGCCGGTGGCCATGTTGCGGGTGTACTGCTCGTGGCCAGGACAGTCGGCGACGATGAACTTGCGGCGCTCGGTATCGAAGAAGCGGTAGGCCACGTCGATGGTGATGCCCTGCTCGCGCTCGGCGGCCAGGCCGTCGACCAGCAGGGCGAAATCGATCTCGTCCCCCTGCGTGCCGTGCCTGCGGCTGTCGGCTTCCAGCGCGCTGACCTGGTCGTCCCGCAGCAGCCGGGTGTCGTGCAGCAGCCTTCCGATCAGGGTGCTCTTGCCGTCGTCCACGCTGCCGCAGGTGATGAAGCGCAGCAGGTCCTTGGTTTCGTGCTGGTGCAGGTAGGCGGCGACCTGCGCATCGGCGTCGTCCAGGCGCATCAGAAGTAGCCCTCCTG
>JANJSW010000289.1 GCA_024711415.1 Thermomonas sp.
ATCGATGGGCAACCCGCATGCGGTCATCGAGGTCGCCGACGCGGCGGCCGCCGATGTCGCCCGCATCGGCCCGGCCGTGCAGGCCAGCGCGATGTTTCCCGACTCGGCCAACGTCGGTTTCGCCCAGGTGCTGGCACCCGACCGCATCCGCTTGCGCGTGTTCGAGCGCGGCGTCGGCGAGACCCTGGCTTGCGGCAGCGGCGCCTGCGCGGCGGTGGCGGTGCTGGCCCGGCGCGGCCGCGTGCAGGCGGATGCCGAGGTGGCAGTGGAACTGCCCGGCGGCACCCTGCGCATCCGCCACGACAGCGCCGCCAACAGCGTGTTCATGGCCGGCCCGGCCGCATTCGTGTTCGAAGGCAACCTGCTTTCCCAGGAGCAACCGTGACGATGGATTTCAACGACGCCACCGAGAAGCTCGGTGCGCACGAAGTGGCGGCCTGGCTGCGCCGCCACCCGGCCTTCCTGCAGCAGTTCCCGGACCTGGCGCTGACCCTGGTGGTGCCGCGCGAGAACGGTCCCACCGCCTCGCTGGCCAGCTACCAGCTGGACATCCTGCGCGAGAAGAACCGCGAGCTGACCAAGCGCCTGCACGAGCTGTTCGCCAACGCGCAGGAAAACGAACGGCTGGCGGTGCGCACGCACCAGCTCACCCTCGCGCTGCTGAAGCAGGACAGCGCGGCCAGTACCCTGCGCGCGATGGCGGCGGCGCTGGCCGAGGACTTCCACGGCGACCTGGTGCGCATCGTCGGCTTCCGCGCCGTCGACGGGCTGGAAGATGCGGACTGGTACCAGCACATCGCCGAGGACCACCCGCGGGTGGAAGGCTTCCGCGACATCCTCGCCGCCGGCGAGCCGGTCTGCGGCCGCCTGCACCCGGACAAGAACGCGCTGCTGTACGGCGTGCGTGCCGACGAAGTGCAAAGCTCCGCGCTGCTGGCGTTGCCGGGCGTGGGCCTGGTGGCGGTGGGCAGCCGTGACGCCAACCGCTTCTTCCCCGGCATGGGCACGCTGTTCCTGCGCATGATGGGCGAGGCGCTGGCGGCGGGACTGCGGCGCTTCGGCTGAGGCGCGAGCGGGCGCTGCGCATGACCACCCGCATCTTCCACAACGGCCACGTCCTCACCGCGCGCGGCTTCGAGCGCGATGCCTGCGTGGTGGTCGAGGACGGCCACGTCGTCGCGCTGCTGCACGGCGAGCCGCCGGCGCGCGGCGAGCGCATCGACCTGCAGGGCGGCTGGCTGGTGCCCGGCTTCATCGACGTGCAGGTCAACGGCGGCGGTGGCGTCCTGTTCAACAACGACCCCAGCGTCGAGGCCATTTCCGCCATCGGCCGCGCGCATCGCGGCTTCGGCACCACCGGTTTCCTGCCCACCCTGATCAGCGATGACGCCGCGGTGATGCAGCGCGCGATCGATGCCACCCGCAGCGCCATCGCGCAGGGCGTGCGCGGCGTGCTCGGCATCCATCTGGAAGGGCCGTACCTCGCGCCGGCGCGCAGGGGCACCCACGATGCCGGCAAGTTCCGCGTGCCGGATGCGGTGGAAATCGCGATGGCGACGTCGCTGGACAACGGCATCACCGTCATCACGCTGGCGCCGGAACGGGTGCCTGCTGCCAGCATCCGCGCGCTGGTGGCGCGCGGTGCGATCGTCTGCGCCGGCCACAGCGCCGCCAGCTACGAGGAAGCCCGGGCCGGCCTCGATGCAGGCATCACCGGCTTCACCCACCTCTACAACGCGATGACCCCCCTGCAGGGCCGCGAGCCCGGCGTGGTTGGTGCGGCGCTGGAGGATGCCGGCAGCTGGGTTGGGGTGATCGTCGACGGCGTGCACGTGCATCCGGCCAGCCTGAAGGTGGCGATTGCCGCCAAGCCACGGGGCAAGGTGCTGCTGGTGACCGACGCGATGCCGATGGTCGGCGGCGACAACCCCGGCTTCGATCTCTACGGCGAAACCATCACCGCCGTCGACGGCGTGGTGCGCAATGCCGCGGGCGCGCTGGCCGGCTCCGCGCTGGACATGGCCAGCGCCGTCCGCAACACGGTGCGCCTGCTCGGCCTGCCGCTGGACGAAGCCTGCCGGATGGCGTCGCAGTACCCGGCGGAGTTCCTTGGCCTGGGCGGTGAACTGGGCCGGATCGCGCCCGGCTACCGCGCCGACCTGGTGCTGCTGGATGCCGACATCAACGTGCAGCGCTGCTGGATCGGCGGCGACAAATGAGCGCTACGCCGCGGCTGCGGGACGCCCGCCGCGCTGGTTGATCCAGAAGCCCGCCGCAGCCACCAGCAGCACCAGCAGCTGCGCCAGCAGCGTCTGCCAGGTCGGGAACACGCCCAGCCAGTCGATTCGCGGCGCGGCCACCGCGCCCAGCCCGATCCAGCCCGCCTCCTGCAGCGCGGCCACGCCCTTGCCGGCCAGCACCACCGCCAGCACCGCGATCAGCGCCGAGCTCCAGCCGAAGAACTTGCCGATCGGCAGGCGCATGCCCAGCCGCAGCAGGGCCCACGCGGTCAGCGCCAGCAGCGCCACCCCGGCCGCCAGCCCGGCGAGGATCGCGCGCGCGGTGTCCGGCGTCCACATCGCGGCATAGAACAGGATGGTTTCGAACACCTCGCGGTACACCGCCACGAACGCCAGCACGAACAGGAACACCATCGAGCGCCGCCCCAGCGCGGCGGAGACCCGCTCGCGCAGGTAGTGCTGCCAGCGCCCGGACAGGCTCTTCTGGTGCATCCAGATACCCACGCCCAGCAGCACCAGCGCCGCGAACAGCGACGACAGGCCTTCGGTCAACTCGCGG
>JANJSW010000291.1 GCA_024711415.1 Thermomonas sp.
GCGGCGGTCCACTTCCTGCCCGCGCGCCTGCTCCGGCGGCATGTAGGCGGTGCTGCCCACCGCCAGCCCGGCAGTGGTCAGGCGCGGGTTGCTGCCGCGGCGCAGGGCGATGCCGAAGTCGGCCAGCATCGGCCGGTCGGCGTCGTCGAACAGCACGTTCTCGGCCTTGACGTCGCGATGCACCACGCCACGCACGTGCGCGTAGTCCAGCGCGTCCAGCAGGCTGCGCAGGATCGCCGCCACCTTCGGTTGGTCGCCGGCCAGCCGGCGCTGGGCCAGGTGACCGCGCGACAGGTAGGGCATCGAGTAGAACGGCAGCCCGTCGCCGGTGCGCCCCACCTCGTAGATGCCGACGATGTGCGGATGCTCGAGGCGGGCGATGGTGCGCGCCTCGTTCTCGAAGCGGGCGCGGCTGACTTCGTCGGCCAGCGCATCCGCCAGCATCACCTTCAGCGCTACCTTGCGGTCCAGCGAAGCCTGCTCGGCGAGATAGACGGTGGACATGCCGCCGTGGCCGATCACCCGCAGGATGCGGTAGCCGTCGATGCTGGGATAGGTCTTGTCGGTCACGTCGCTGTTGCTTCCCCGGGCGCAGCCCCGAGCATACGACGGGCGCCGTGACGGAGGGAACGATCAGCGTCCGGGCTTGCGGCGGACGTACAGCTGCTTGCGGGTGCGCGCCACCACCTCGCCGGCGGCATCGACGATGTCGGTCTCGAACCAGCGCAGCACCTTCCCGCCATCGGCGGCATCCTCGCGCAGCGTTTCCAGTACCGTGTCATCGAGGGTGAAGCTGACCTGCACCACGCCGCGGCCGGGCTTCACGAACTCGATTTCGCCGGCCTTGTCCCAGACGAAGTGGTCACGGCCGAGATGGTGCAGGACCATCAGCATCCAGAACGGATCGGTCATCGCGAACAGGCTGCCGCCGAAGTGGGTGCCCACGTAGTTGCGGTTCCACGGACGCATCCGCAGCTCCACCTGCGCGTGGCGGTAGTCGTGCGACAGCGTGGTCAGGTGGATGCCGGCAAGCAGGTAGGGCGGCCACAGGTTGAGGCCGTGGCGGAACAGGCTGGCTCGCATGGGGTCGCCGGATGCGGGGGGGGAGGGACATGATCCCATACGCAGCCGTACTGATGCGTGTGCGCCGCGCCCGCGCTGGACGGGCGCGCGTTGGCGGAGATTAGGCCAGCAGCAGCGCCGACATCTGCCGCCGCACCTTCGACACCAGCTCCTCGTCGTCAAGCACGCGGAAAGCGTCGATCAGCGACTTGCGGGCCAGGTCGTCGCCGTACTTGCGGTCGCGGCGCAGCATGTCGATGAACTGGGCCAGCCCGGCCTCGGCATCGCCGGCCACCAGCTGGCGCACGCCCAGCAGGTGGCGCGCGCGCAGGTCGCCCGGATCGGCGGCGACGGCGGCTGCCAGCACTTCCGCGGGCGGCGCGTCGGCCAGCAGGGCGGCGAAGCCCAGCTTGGCGCGCGCCTTGATGGCGCGGTCGTCGGTGGCGAGGTTGGCCGGCAGCCGGTCCAGCAGCTGTTCGGCTTCGCCGGCCGCGCCTGTCTGCAGCAGGGCCAGGGCAAGGTCGAGCTTGTGCTCGTCCTTGTCCGGTTCGGCTTCCACCGCCTTGCGCAGGCGCAGCACTTCCTGGTGCGGATCGAGCGGCGCGGCTTCGGCCGGCGCTGCTTCCTCGGCGGGGGCAGCCGCCGGCTCGATGCCGTGATGCTTGAGGAATTCGCGCAGCTGACCTTCCGGCAGCGCGCCGGGGAAGCCATCCACCAGCTGTCCGTCCTTGACCAGCATGACCGTGGGTACCGAGCGGATCTGGAACGCGGCGGCCAGCTCCTGCTGCTTGTCCACGTCGACCTTGGCCAGCACGAAGGCGCCGTGGAAATCGGCGGCCAGCTTTTCCAGCAGCGGGCCCAGCGTCTTGCACGGGCCGCACCATTCGGCCCAGAAGTCCACCAGCACGGGGGTCTGCAGCGAGCGTCGGATCACCTCCTCCTCGAACCGGGCGGCGGTGGCGTCGAACACGTGCGGGTTGGCGGTCTGGTTCATGGCTTGACTGGAAAGGGACATGGCCCAGTAGATGGCGACGAAGACCACAATCGCAAGCGGATGTAAAAAATAGTTGACATCAAGAATCATCGATGTAATGTCGGCATTACATTTAGTCCGCTGGAGATGACATCGATGTCGCGTTTTTCTCCCCGTTCCTGGTTTGTTACCTGGCTGGTGCTGGCCGGCGTCGGCCTTGCCTTGTTCTTCACCGGCGAATACCGCGACCTCGGCCTGCCGCTGGGCTGGCTGGGCCTGTGCCTGTTCATCGCCGCGGCGTGGTTCTCGGTGGCGCAGCTGCAGACCATTCCGCACAGCGACGAGGAGGCGCAGGTCGCCCCCGGCGAATGGCAGGCGTGGGTCGGCGTGGCCTTCGCCGGTGCGGTGATCGCCGCCATCGTGCTGAAGGCGCACCTGTTCCTGCCGCAGCTGCCGATCCAGCGCAATCCCGAAATCGGCGCGGCCAGCCAATCCATCGGCACCCTGTTCGTGGCCTGGCTGGTGCTGGCGCAGGTGCTGAAGCAGCGCTGGGCCGGCAGGGTGCAGGCCGACGAACGCGATGCACGGATCGAACTGGTGGCCGGCCAGTGGGCGCGTTATGCCGCCGCGGGCGGGGTGATCGCCATCGCGGTGCTGCTGGGCTTTTCCGATACCGACCGGCTGCGCGATTTCAGCTACCCCTTCATCGCGCAGATGTTGATGCTGGCGCTGCTGGCCGGGCTGTGGGTGGAGCAGCTGGTGACCGCGGTGCTGTATTGGCGCGACCGGAGGGCTTGAGCATGGAGCACGCGACGAAGCCCGGCGGGCAGGTCTGGACACGGTTGGCCTACGCGCTGGTGGCCGCGCTGGGCGTGGCGATCATGGCGATTGGCGCCCACGAGGGCCGCGCCCACCTGCTGTTCGGCGGCGTGATGTTCGTGCTGATCGCGGCGACTGGTTGCCTGCACATGCGGGCGCTGCGGCCCGGCCGCGACGACAGCGCGCCGTCGCACGCGGAAAAGGCGGCGTGGTCGCAGATCGGGATGGGCCTGGCGGCGCTGCTGGTGCTGGGCGGTATGCCGCTGGGTTCGATGCGCGGCACCCTGGCGGGCTATCTGTTGTTCGGCACCTATGCGCTGCTGGTGGCGTGTTACCCGGTGTACCGGCGCCGCTTCATCGAGGAGCACCGCCGTTATCGCGAGGTGGGCGAGGACGAGCGCGACCGCACCATCCGCGCGCAGGGCGACTACCTGTCGAAGCGGTTGCTGGAGTTGGCCATGGTTGCGCTTGCCATTGCCTGGGCGGCATTCCCGGCGCCGTTCCGCGAACTGGGCGAACCGCTGCAGGTGGCGTCCTTGTTGCTGCTGCCGGTCCTTGCCGCCAACGTGACGGGCGAGGCGCGGGTGGCGTGGCTGCATTGGCGCGACCGGCAATGAGCGGCACGACGATCTCCAACGACATCCGCCGGCTGCGTTTCGAGCGTGGCGAGATGACCCAGCAGGCGCTGGCCGACGCCTGCGGCGTGACCCGCCAGACCATCATCGCGCTGGAGGCGGGGCGCTATGCGCCGTCGCTGGAACTGGGCTTCCGCATCGCCGATGCACTGGGCGTGCGGATCGAGGATGTATTTCATTGGAGCAGGCAGTGATGATGAAACCATTGCGCGCAGGACTCGCCTGGGCGGGTGTCGCCATCGGCCTGTTCACGCTCAGCTTGCTGCTGGCCCGGC
>JANJSW010000318.1 GCA_024711415.1 Thermomonas sp.
TGCGTGACCGCTGCCTTTGCACCCGAACGCGGGCGCAGGTTTCGGCGCCGGAAAATTTCCTTTGACGGATCGAAAAAGCCGCTTTACACTGCGCGCCTTTCCAGCCTCGTGGGGCCATAGCTCAGCTGGGAGAGCGCCTGCATGGCATGCAGGAGGTCGGCGGTTCGATCCCGCCTGGCTCCACCATTTTTCAAAGCGTTTCCGGTTCTGTCCCCATCGTCTAGAGGCCTAGGACATTACCCTTTCACGGTAGCGACCGGGGTTCGAATCCCCGTGGGGACGCCACCTTCGGAATCGGTAGACGTCGCAACACACGCAAGCGGTCGCCCCAGTGGCGGCCGTTTTCGTTTGCGCGCTTCCTCCGCATGCATTGGCGCGCCATGATGCGCGCCTCGTGGCGCGCGGCTCAGGCGTCCTTGTTGTGCCGGCGCATCAGCCGCTGCTTCTCGCGGTTCCAGTCGCGCTCCTTGCTCGCCTCGCGCTTGTCGTGGGTCTGCTTGCCCTTCGCCAGCGCCAGCTCGACCTTCACCTTGTTGCCCTTCCAGTACAGCGCGGTCGGGACCAGGGTGTAGCCGTCGCGCTGGATGCGGCCCATCAGCATGTCGATCTCGTGCCGGTGCAGCAGCAGCTTGCGGGTGCGGCGATCGTTGGCGATGACGTGGGTGGATGCCTGGATCAGCGGGGTGATCTGCGCGCCGATCAGGAACAGCTCGCCCTGCAGCACCACTGCATAGGCATCGCCGATGTTGGCGCGGCCGGCGCGGATCGCCTTCAGCTCCCAGCCCTGCAGCGACAGACCGGCCTCGATCTTCTGCTCGAAGCTGTACTCATGGCGCGCGCGCTTGTTGAGGGCGATGGTGCCGCCGCCGTTTGGCTTATCCTTGCCGTTCTTCTTGCTCATCCCGCCATTCTCGCCGATCCGGACGCGCCGCGGTGCGTCCATCCGGCCCGGATCTTTCGATGCCCGTCATTCTGCGCAGTGCCCTCGTGGAACATTCAGCTTCCCGGATGTTCACCCTCGTCAACGATGTCGCTGCTTACCCGCGCCGGTTCGACTGGTGCCGGCAGGCGCAGTTGCTGGAGGAGGGGGAAGGCCGTTTGGTGGCCCGGCTGGACCTGGGCGTCGGCGGCTTCTACACCTGGTTCACCACCGAGAACCAGCTCAGCCCGCCGCACCACATCGACATGGCGCTGCGCGACGGGCCGTTCCGGCGCCTGCAGGGGCGCTGGGAGTTTCATGCGCTGGACGAATCCGCCTGCAAGGTGTCGCTGCGCCTGGATTTCGAGCCGCAGAACCGCCTGCTGGCGCCCGCGCTGCAGCTGGGCATGCAGGGGCTGGCCGACCGCATGGTGGACGACTTCGTGCGCGAGGCGGACAAGAGGGAAGACTGATGCGCGTGCAATTGGCGCGCGCGTGGCCGCATCACGCCGAGCACATCGACCTCGAGCTGGACGCGGGTGCCTGTGTCGGCGACGCGCTGGACGCGGCCGGCTGGCGGCTGGAAGGCGAGTTCGTCGCGCTGGCGGTGTTCGGTCAGGCGGCGACGCTGCAGACGCGCCTGCATGCAGGCGACCGGATCGAATTGCTGCGCGCCCTGCAGTGCGACCCCAAGCAGGCGCGCAGGCGGCGCGCCGGGAACGCCGCGCCAAGCGGGCGCCGGCGCGGTTGACGCCGCCTCAGCGACGGCGCTTGTTCTTGTCCTTGGCCAGGTTCGGGCCGAAGTAGCGGATCGCGTTGCGCGACAGCTCGGAATCCTGCTCGGCGAAATATTCGCCTTCCCAGCGCGACAGCTGGCCGTTCTCGAACCACAGCGTCATGGCCTTCACTTCCGGCTTGCCGGTGCGGCCGATGCGCTGGCTGGCCACGTAGTCCCAGCGGTCGTGGTGGAAGGGGTCGCGGATCGACGGCGTGCCCAGCAGCACCATCACCTGCTGCCGGTCCATGCCCGCCTGCAGCTGGTCCACCGCGGCCTTGTCGAGCAGGTTGCCCTGGAAGATCGGCTGGCGGTACAGCATGCCGCAACCGCTGACCAGCAGGGTTGCAAGGAGAAGAACGAGCAGCTTGCGCATCGGCAGGGCGGGGCAGTGGCGGAAGTGCCGATGATACACTCCCGGCACGTCGCATCGACCCGCCGCAACCCGCGTTGTCGCGCGGCGCGGCGGCGGCGTTCACATGCCGGCTAGCGGCACTGGATTGATTCACGGAGAGATGTCGATGTCGCAGGATCTTCGCAAGGCCGGGCTCAAGGTCACCCATCCGCGGCTGCGCATCCTGGAACTGCTGGAGCACGCCAAGCCCCGGCACATGACCGCCGAGGACATCTACCGCCAGCTGCTGGCGGAGTCCGAGGAAATCGGCCTTGCCACCATCTATCGCGTGCTGACCCAGTTCGAATCCGCCGGCCTGGTGCTGAAGCACAACTTCGAGGGCGGCACCGCCGTCTACGAACTGGATCGCGGCGAACACCACGACCACATGGTCGATCTGGATACCGGCAAGGTGATCGAGTTCCACAGCGACGAGATCGAGCAGCTGCAGCAGAAGATCGCTGCCGAGCACGGCTACGAGATCGCCGACCACGCGCTGGTGCTGTACGTCCGCAAGAAGCGCTGAATCACTGCGCCTGCGGCGTTACCCGCCGCCGCTCCAGCCACCACGCCAGCGCTGCCAGCGCCAGCCACGCGGCCAGCCATGGCCATGACGCGCCGCGTTGAACCGCGGTAGCGCGCGTTGCCTGCACCGTGGGCGACTGCGCGGCCAGGGCCACAGTGGCATCGAAGCGCCGTTGCGCCTGCCAGGCCAGCCCGGCGCCGGCCGGCAGCACCGCGAATGCGGTTTGCGTGTTGCGCGCCTGCAACCGGTGCCAGCCGGAGATGCGCGGCCAGAACGCGGCGCAGCTGCGCGCACCGCTGGCCGGATCGATGGCCAGCGTCATTCGGTTGCCGTCGGGAGCGATCACCGCGGCGTTCCCATCGACGCCGCACACCACCGCACGCTGGCCAGCCCAGATCGGACCGGCAGGCGGTGCCGGCGTGGCAGCAGTAGTTGAACGGGCGATGCCCGCCAGCAGGTCGCTCCACAGGCGCGCATGGACAGCGGCGTGGCCGGCCAGCGACAGGCGATAGCTGTCGGTCACTGCCACCAGCCCGACCCGGCCGCGTCCCAGCGGTCGCCACCACGCCAGCGGTTGCGCCTGCACGTCGCGCAGCAGCGGCAATGCATCGCCTGCCTGCACGGCCGCCACGGTTCGGCTCAGGCCGGGCAGGGCTGACTCGCCAGCAGATTGCAGGGCCGTGTTGGCCAGCTGCACCGGCGCGTTGCGGGTGCCCGCATCCACCGCATAGCCCCAGCCGCGCAGCCGGGCGCGCACGACAGGCGACAGCGGCGCATCCAGCCGCAGCAGCAGGCCCAGTCCGTCGCGGGTGGCGCGGGTGAGCGCGCGCAGTTCGGCATCGCCCAGTGCCTGCAGGCTGCGGGTGTCCAGCAGCACGACGTCGAACCGGCGCAGGCTGGCATCGCCCAGTGCAATCGGCGCGTCGCCCAGCACCAGTCCGGCACCGACGCTCACCCGAGTATGCAGGCCGACGCCGGCATCCAGCGCCCAACGGCGCAGGTATTTCAGTTCGGGATCGGGCGCACCGGCCAGCACCAGCAGGCGCGGCGCAGCGGGCGCGATGACCTGCAGCGGCAATGGAAGGCTGTCGCGGACTTGGCCCTTCGCATCGCGCAGGCGCAGCTGTAAAGAGAACGCACCGACGCTGCGCGCCACGCCCTGCAGGGCGAAACTGCCGTCTGCAGAGGCGCTCGTGCGTGCGATGACACGCACCGCGGGGTCCAGCAGTTCCAGCGTGCCGGCCTCGATGCCGCCAATCCGGCCACGCACGCGGAAGGCATTGCCGGGCGCGACCGTCGTCGGCGCCTGCACATCGACAATGCCGGCAGGCCGTGCGGCAGGATGGAAGCGGAGCGGTAGTCCGCGGGCGGCGTCCACGTCGCGCACGTCCAGCCCGCTGCCGACGATGCGCAGGCCGCGCACGCCCGGATGGCGGCGCAGGGCGGTGGCAAGGTCGGGCGCGGGCTCCGCGCCGGTGCCTGCAGGCGCTTCCGGCAGTGCAATGCGCAGCGTGCCGGCATCGGCCGCAGCGGGATTCGCGCCGGCGGTATAGACGGTCATCACCCCGGCATCAAGCGGCCGCGCCGGCGGGAACAGGCCGAAGAACAGCAGCGCCGCCAGCAGCGGCTGCGCGATCAGCAGCAGCGGCAGCATCCAGCGCGGCGCAGGCTGCGTGCGATCCCGGCGTAGGTGGCCGCGCAGCAACCGCGCGCAGGCCAGCAGCGCGGCCAGCGCCAGCACGCCGGCGGTGAGGAGTTCGGGTGTGGCCGCGGTCATCGCTTCGCCTCCGCATCCAGCGCGTCGAGGTAGCGCTGCCCCTGCGCGTCCGGCGCCGGCCGGCGCGCAACCGCTGCCGGTGGCGTGGGCAGCAGTGGCCACAGCTGGGCGCGCAGGCGTTCGCGGCACCCGGCGCAGGCAGGATCTCGTTGCAGCGCATCCAGCGCGGCCTGCAGCGCCAGCGGATCGGCGGCGCGTTGGCCGTGCCGGCGCAACCAGGCCTGCAGCGCAGCCAGCAACTGTGTGGGCACCGCACGCGCCGGCGCGGCGTCCAGCTGTTGCCACAGCGCGGTGATGTCGGCATCGACCGGCGGCGCGGCGCGCAGCGGGTCCGGGCGCGGCGCCAGTCCTTCGCGCTTGCCGCCAAGACGGCGGCCCTCGTCGATTGGCGGCAGCTGCGGGCCGACCCGCGCCAGATAGATGCGTTCGGCCTGCTGCACCTGCTTGATGTAGCCCAGCGCCTTGTAGGCGAACGGCAGCGCGCGCTCGGGATGGCCCTGGCGCAGCTGCAGTTCCGACTGCCACATCTGGTCCAGCGCCAGCTTCAGGGTGGCGCGGGTCTGCGGGTCGAGCAGGGTGGCGGCTTCGGCGTGGTCGTGGGTGTGGCCGTAGGCTTCCAG
>JANJSW010000324.1 GCA_024711415.1 Thermomonas sp.
CACCCGAGCATCGTTGTCACGGGCGCGGCCGGCCGCAAGTTTCCCGATGTTGTCCCAGCGCGTGCGTTTCGAGACCGAGGTGCCCCCGAACTTGAGGACAAGCCAGCGATCAGCGGACGCGGGGGAGGAAATGGACATGGGTCCTGGGTCGAAATGAGGGGGAAGATGCCGCACGCGCGGGCCTGCGGCATTCTAGCGGCCTCTTCCGCCACCATGACGCATCGCAACATGGCACGTCGTTATATGCAGCTGGACGTTTTCGCCGCTCGCCCCGGCCAGGGCAATCCGCTCGGGGTGGTGCTGGACGCGCAGGATCTGGATGGCGCTTCGATGCAGGCGCTGGCCGCCTGGCTGAACCTGTCGGAGACGGTGTTCTTCCTGCCGCCCGACGCCGGTGCCGACTACCGCATCCGCATCTTCACCCCCGGCAGCGAGCTGCCGTTCGCCGGTCATCCCAGCGTGGGCGCGGCGTGGGCGGCAGCGCAGCTGGGATTGGCGCAGCCGCGCGACGGCGCGCTGGTGCAGCAGTGTGGCGCCGGGCTGCTGCCGGTACGGATCGAAATCGAGGACGGGCGCCGGATTCCATTCGTGCGCAGCCCGCATGCGCGGGAAGTGGCCCGCCACCAAGGAGCGCTGCCGGCCGGGCTGGAGGCGCTGGCCGCGCCGGGCACCACGGCCGCGCTCTGGGACAACGGCCCGCGCTGGTGGCTGCTGGAGGCCGCGTCGGCCGCCCAGCTGCGCAGCCTGCGCCCGGACTTCGCAGCCATTGCCGACTGGAGCAACGCCACTGCGTCCACCGGGGTGGCGGTGTTCGCCTTCGAGGATGGCGACGACCACCAGGTGGTGGTGCGCGCGTTCTGCCCCGGCGACGCGGTGAACGTGCCGGAAGACCCGGTCACCGGCAGCGCCAATGCGGCCGTCGCCGCCTGCCTGCACCGGCAGGGCCGGCTGCCGGGCAACGGCCCCGCCTACGTCGCCAGCCAGGGCCGCGAACTGGGCCGCGATGGGCGCGTGGCGGTGCGCGTGGATGCCGAGGGCGAAGTCTGGATCGGCGGCCAGGTGCAGCAGGTGATCGCCGGCACCTTGGACTGGTAACCTGCCCGGCCCCTCCGACGGCCTTCCCCCATGCCACGTCGCTACGTGCAGCTCGATGTGTTCGCTTCCCGTCCCGGCGACGGCAATCCGCTGGCCGTGGTGTTGGAGGCGCAGGGACTGGATGACGCCACCATGCAGGCGATCGCGCGCTGGACGCGGCTGCCGGAAACCACCTTCGTGTTCCCGCCCACCACGCCGGAAGCGACCCACGCCATCCGCATCTTCAGCCCGCGCCGCGAGGTGCCGTTCGCCGGCCATCCCAGCGTCGGCACCGCCTATGCGCTGCTGGATGCGGGGCTGGTGACGCCGCGCGACGGACTGCTGGTGCAGCAGGGCATCGCCGGCAACCTGCCGCTGCGGGTGCATGGCGAGGGCGCCGCACGCACGGTGGCGGTGCGCACGCCGCGCGCCCGCGTGCAGGAAATCGCCGCGGCCGACGACACCCGCCTTGCCGCCGCGCTGGGCGGCCTGCAGCTGGGCGCGCTGCCGCCGGTGCTGATGGACGGCGGTCGCCGCTGGTGGCTGGTGGAACTGGCCAGCGAAGCGCACCTGCGCAGCGCCGAGCCCGACTGGGACGCCATTGCCGCGCTGGCCGAGGCCAGCGACAGCATGGGCCTGTTCGTCTATGCACGCAGCGATGATCCGGTCTACTACTACGCCGTGCGCGCCTTCGTCGGCGCACCGGCGCGCTTCGAGGACGCCGCCTCCGGCGCCGCCAACGCCACCCTTGCGGCATGGCTGGCCGAACGCGACGCCCTGCCCGGCGGCAACGGCTTCTACCGCGTCAGCCAGGGCCGCGAAGTGGGCCATGACGCCATCATCGAACTCACCGTCGATGCCGACGGCGAAGTCTGGTCCGGTGGCCGCGCGGCGATGGTGGTGACGGGCGTGTTGGAGTGGCCGGAGGCCTGATCTTCCGGCGGGTGGCAGCTGCGGGGCGGCCGTCGTCCTGCCGAGGCATGTGAGATTTTCCGCGCTGCCGCGAATCATGGAATCGAGAGGCGCGAAGGCCGCGCCGGGGTTTCCATGACTACACTCACCTCCATTGCCGCCATGACCACGCCCGACGCCCGCGCCGCCTTCGGCACGCTGTTGCAGCAACACGCCGGGATCGTGTTCAAGATCGCCCGCAGCTATGCGCGCGGCGCCGAGGACCGCGCCGACCTTGCGCAGGAAATCGCCGCGCAGCTATGGCACGCCTGGCCCAAGTACGACCCGGCCCGCAGCGTCAGCACCTGGATGTACCGGATCGCGCTGAACGTGGCGATCGGCCATCTGCGCCAGCAGGAGCTGCGGCGCCGGCACGACGCCGTGCCGCTGGACGATGCCCTGCACGACGTGGCGGATGCGAATGCCCCCGACCCGGAGCAGGCACAGCACCTGCGCCTGCTGCAGGGTTTCATCGCCCGCCAGCCACCGCTGGACCGCGCCCTGCTGCTGCTCTACCTCGACGATCGCCCGCAGCGCGAGATCGCGGAGATCCTCGGCATCA